>CAZYCK010000053.1:0-6153 GCA_964646055.1 uncultured Thermoplasmatales archaeon
CCATAGAATACAATTGGCTCAAGAATTTTTTTATCTTTATTATACATGAAAATGCTTGCATAATCAACATCAATTGTTTTCTCTATTTTTCTGAGTAATTTTCTACAGAGTTGTTTTATTGTGTCACTCCTATTTATGCTCATTCCAATATCATAATGCAATTTTGATAGCTTTTGTATTTCTTCTTCAGCTTTTTTTCTCTCTGTAATGTCATAAGCATTTCCCAAATCAGCTGGCTTTCCCTCATATATTATATTTGAAGCGGTTAAATCAACCCATTTTGTTTTTCCTTCTTTTGTTATAATGCGGAATTCATAATGATATGGTTCAACTTTCTCTCCTCTTTCTCTTTTTTTGCCTCTCTCTATCACAATTTTTCTATCATCTGGATGCACTACTTTCCAAAAATTCATTTTAATTAATTCATTTTTTGAATAGCCAAACATTTTTTCCATTGCTGGATTTACATATTTAAAAACATCATCCTGAATAATGAAAATTGCTGAAGCGGAAGATTCTGCAAGTGTTCTGAATTTCTTCTCACTTTCTTTAAGTTGCTCTTCCATTTTTTTTCTTTCTGTAATGTTACGAACAATGCCTATGTAAAATATCTCATCACCTTTTTTCCAATAAGAAAATGAAATTTCTGCCGGAAATTCACTGCCATCTTTTCTTAATCCACTAAATTCATATGTTTTTCCAGTAAAATAGATGTCACCTGTTTTATGCACTTTTTCTATTCCTTTCCTATGAATCTTTCTGTATCTCTCTGGTATTAAAATTTCGACTGATTTTCCAATAATCTCTTTTTCATCATATCCAAATATTTTTTTCGCTCCTTCGTTCCAGAAAATAATATCATCTTTATCATCTGTCATTACAATACCATCCTCCGCCGCCTGCACCAAACCCCAAAATTTTTCTTCACTTTCTTTTATTGCCTTCTCCAATTTTTTTAATTCAGTTATATCTATCTGAGTGCCCCATGCTTCGATTAATTTTCCATTTTTTATGGTTCCAACCATAGAATTTGAAAAATATTTTTCCTCCCCTTTTTTGTTAATTTCATGGGATATTCCTCCAGATATACGAAATCCATTACGCATAAATGAAAGAAGATATTCTCTATTTTCTTCTGTATCGGGCATCACTTCCCATAATTTCATGCCTATGATGTCTTCTCTTTTTCCTCCCATCATCCTTGCATATGCTTCATTTGCTTCTACGCATATAGCATTAAATGCTTCTTTAAGAAGCTCTTCTTCTGGAAGATTGATATCCACGGGTTTTTCCGGCTTGAAACACCACATACCCACTTCATTTGTCTCAAAAAAATTTTTTAACCTTTCTTCTTTTTCTCTAAGTTGCTTCTCCATCTTCTTTCTTTCTGTTATATCTCTAGCAATAGCAATAAAAATGATGGAGTTGTCTCTTTTATATGCAGAAAAAGAAAATTCAACAGGAAATTTTTCTCCATTCTTTTTCAAACCTTCTACTTCTATTATTCTCTTTAACTTTCTAGGTTTTTTCAAAAATGTTTTAAACCCTTTTTCATGTTTTTCTTTATATTCTTCAGGCATTAATATGGTTACGGGCTTGCCTATTAGCTCTTCCTGTTGATACCCAAACATTTCTTGCGCAGATTTGTCAATAAAGATAATTTTTTCCTGTTCATCTATAGAAATGATTCCGTCAATGGAAGATTCCACTAATATTCTGTATTTTTCTTCGCTTTCTCTCAAATCTTCGATAATGTTGAGCATTGCATCTCTGTCTTTTTCTATGCTCTTCCTCAAATTAATTATTTCTTCTTCGAGCTTTTTTATTTTATCTACATTTTTTTCATTCATTTTTTAATTTTTCCTCACATTCTTTGAGCTTTTTCTTTAATTCCTTCATTTTTAGTTCTCTATCAACAGTAGCATCATGAAAGCGTTGCAAATATTGTAAATTCTTTTTTAATTCTTGCTCCATTTTCTTTCTTTCCGTAATATCACGAACAATTGCAATAACTCTTTTCTTGCCACCTATCTCAACCAAAGTTGTAGAAACTTCTACAGGAATAGCTTTCCCACTTTTATGAATATTAAAGCTTTCAATTCTAATTCCGCCTTTCTTTAAATGCTCATTTATTATCTCTGGTATTATTTTTCTTAAATCTTTTGGCACAATATCAGCAACATTCATGGCAAGCAATTCATCTTTAGAATATCCCAACAATTTGCAGGCAGATTCATTTACATCTATAATGTTGCCATCTAAATCTTCAATGAATATTGCATCTAAAGCCCCTTCAAAAATTGATTGAAATTTCTTTTCCATTTCTTTTTGTTCTGTAATATCAAGGTTTATGCTCAAACTACCTGCAAATTTTTTATTTTTATATAATGGCACAACAGAAATAAGAAATGTTTTTATGTTTCCATTTTTAGCAACAGCTCGCAGTTCATATTTGCTGGCTTTTCCTTCTCTTCTTTCTTTAATTTCTTTTTTTACCTTTTCCTTATCTTCTGCATAAACAAAATCAATGAATTTCTTGCCTATAATTTCCTTCTTTTTATATCCAAGTGCTTTTGCAAATGCCTTATTCGTAAAGATAATTTTTTCATTGGCATCATCAATGCATATTCCCTCGCTTGCTGTTTCAACAAGCATACGATATTTTTCTTCGCTTTCTTTCAATGCTTCTTCAGCTTTTTCCTTCTTTTCTTCCAATTTTATGTTATATAAAGCAAATGAAATATCTCCAGTAACTTCTTTCAACAGTCCTATTTCTTCCTTGCTGAAATTTTTTGAATGGATAACAGAAAGAACACCAAACAACTCTCTTGAAAAAGGCATGGCAATCATATACCTATCATCAAATTTATATACGACTTCTTTGGTATTGCCTTTCAATTTTTCCTCAATTTTTCTTTCTTTAAGAAATTTCAATAATTTCTGGCTTTCCTTTTTTGTCCCAGAGGTATAAACTTTTCTATTATATGAAATGCATATTCCATTATATCCTTCTACATCATGCAAAATGTCGCAAGCTTTTTGAAGCAATTTTGCTTCATTCTTTTCTCTTGTTATTAATTGATTTACTCCTCTTATGGCTTTAAGCAAATCATTCAAATGCTCTATTTTTTCTTGATATTCTTTAATATCCCTTATATCAACCATTATACCAGATGAAAACAAAAGTTTGCCTTTTTTATCTTTAAATGGAATTACTGTCATCAAAACAGGAATGATATTTCCATTCTTATCTTTCCTTACGGTTTCAAATCTTGCAAATCCTTTTTTCATCGCTTTCCTAAATTCCTCCTTTTGCTTTTTCGCATCTACTGCCATTATCGATATTGGCTTCCCAACAATTTCTTCAGTTTTCCATCCAAAAATTTCTTCAGTAGCTCTATTTACATATATTATTTTCCCATCTGCATCCGCACTGACAACAGCTTCTTTAGAATTTTCAATAATGGAAACCAGCATTCCCTCTCTTTTTCTTGCTTCTTCTCTTTCTATTGCCGATTTCGCCGCCGACGGCAGCCTAACGATACCTTCCGGTGTTTTTATTATGTAGTCGTCCAAGCCATGCTTCATTGCTTCAACAGCCGCTTCTTCTGTTCCACTACTAGTGAGCATTATAACTGGCAGAAATGGATTTCTTTTCTTTGCTTCTATTAAAACTTTTACTCCATTTGCCCACCTTAATTGAAAATCTGTTATTATAAAATCACATTTTTTCTCAAGCTCATCATAAAATTGTTTTTCAGAATAAATCTCGATAAATTCTGCATTTTTAAATTCTTTTTTTAAATATTCTATAGTATCTCTCCTGCTGTCTGGCTCATCATCTATAACAAGAAACCTCATGACATTATAAACAATAACAAATATTATTTAAATTTTGATATTTGTATTGTGTTGAATAAATCATAATTATTGAAAAGAAGCTATACTCAATAATTATTCGGCAACCTCAAAAATTTGATAAAGCTTATATAAAGTGATTTCATGTAATAACGAAAATGGGATTATTTAGCAGGTTTTCAGATTGGCTGGCATCTATTTTTGGTAAGAAGCATGTAAGGATAGGCATATATGGTCCTCCAAATGCAGGAAAGACAACGCTTGCTAATAGAATAGCGGAGGATTGGGCTGGCGGAATAGTAGGAGAAGTTTCAGAAGTTCCACATGAAACAAGAAAAATTCAGAAAAAGGGCAATATTACAATAAAAAAAGATGGTGCATCGCTGAGAATAGATATTGTAGATACACCAGGAATAGCAACAAAAGTTGATTTCCATGAATTTATGGAATATGGGTTAAGTGAAGAAGAATCAAAGAAGCGTGCTAAAGAAGCTACAGAAGGTGTAATTGAAGCAATAAAATGGCTTGATAATATAGATGCTGTCATCCTTCTTATGGATAGCACGAAAAATCCTTTCACTCAAGTTAATATAACCATATTAGGAAATTTGGAAGCGAGAGAACTTCCAGTATTGATAGCTGCAAATAAAATAGATTTGGATGGCTCTACCCCAGCAACGCTGAAGTCAGCATTCCCACAGCATGAAGTCGTTCCAATATCTGCTTTAACAGGAGCAAATATAGATTTATTATATGAAGCAATGGTGAGGAAATTTGGCAAAAAAAGATGATAATGCAATAAGCGTTAATTTCATATCCCATGCAAAACTTGATGGATTGAATAGCGTAGAAAAACTTAATTTTATTCTAAAAGAAGTTAAAAAAGGGCAGATTTTGGTTCTTGAAAAAGGGCTTACAGCAGAAGAGCAAGCAAAATTGATAGAAATGACAATGAAAAAAATAGATGAAAAATTTATGGGAATAGAAATGGAAAGTTATATCGATGAAAAGTTAGGTTTTTTTGATCGCTTACTTAGAAGAAAGAAAGTAAGGCTTACCGTTATTGGTCCAGCAGATAAAATAAAGACAATATATAAGGACAAAGATATAATAAGAGCTGTAATAAATCCGAGGTAAAAATGCCGCATCAATGTCTTAAGTGTGGAAGAATATACGAAGATGGTTCAAAATATATACTTGAAGGATGCCCATATTGCGGAGGCAGGATATTTTTATATACAAAAAAACCATTGCCAGACAAAACAAGAAAAAAATTACTCAAAAAAATAGAGAACAATGAACTCATGGAATTAAAAGGAAAAAATATAGACGAAATTTTTCGAGAAATAAATAGAAGGAAGCAAGAAGCAATAAAAGAAGCAGAAAAGCAGAAAGAAAGAGTTGAAAGCATTGAAGTAAAAAAAATTGGCGAGTATGATATAAATTTGCAAAGACTTATGGAAGATGGGAGCATAATAATCCAGAAAGAAGGAACTTACTTCATTTATCTTCCGTCCTTATTTTCAATGAGAAAAAAATAAAAGGCGAATGATATTCAACCATCATGATAAAAGAAACTGATATAACAAAAATTATAGTCAGCCAGCATCTAAAAAATTTTCTTGAGCATATAAAAATAGATGTTGCGATTGTTGGAGCTGGCCCGTCAGGATTGACGGCAGCCCGATATTTAGCAAAAAATGGTAAAAGCGTGGTTGTTTTTGAGCGACGCATAGCGCCGGGCGGCGGCATGTGGGGCGGCGGCATGAATTATCCTGTTGTTGTTTTAAAACAGGGGAATGAATTGCTTGAAGAGATTGGCGTGAAATGTAAAAAAGTTGGCAATTATTGGGTTGCAGATGCTATAGAATCGACATCAAAGCTTATATCTTCTTCAATTGATGCAGGAGCAAAAATCTACAATGGCGTGACAGTAGAAGATGCAATGATTAGAAACGGTAGGGTTAATGGAGTTGTTATAAATTGGACTGCAGCTCTTGAACTTGGAATGCTTGTTGACCCTTTATCTATTGAAGCAAAGGCTGTTCTCGATGCCACAGGACATGATTGTGCGCTTGCAAGAAAAATTGAAGCTGAATATGGATTGGATAAAAAAATTGAGGGAGAAAAGGCAATGTGGGCTGAAATTGGGGAAAAGAAGACTGTTGAGTGTAGCGGAGAAATCTTTCCAGGCTTGTATGTTTCTGGGATGGCGGCAAATGCTGTAGCAGGAGCTCCAAGAATGGGACCAATATTTGGAGGAATGTTATTATCTGGAAAAAAAGTTGCTGAACT
>CAZYCK010000054.1:0-6106 GCA_964646055.1 uncultured Thermoplasmatales archaeon
GTCCAGCATGTGATTATACATGAATTGATGCACATTGAGAATGATGATATTATTTCTTTAAGCAAGAATTATAAAAAAAGAAAAAAGAAGAAATTGCACATTAAAGAATTCAAGGAAGAAGTTTTCAGAAGATATAATGAATTAAGGAAACTAAATGGATTGCCATTAATTAAAAGAAGAGAAGATTTGGACATGGCTATAAATAAAGTCATTGAAAATTTATAATCTTTTTATTTTCCATCACTAATTCTTGTGCCCATATATTGAACTAGGATCAGATTTTAATTGAGAAAATGAAATTGTAATTGCATGATAACAATTTTAAATGGCATGCAATTTTATAAAAAAATGTTTTGTGTTGAATGTGGTAAAAAAACGGATAAACTATACGATGGGCTTTGCATAGATTGTTATTTAAAGAAGCATAAATTTTTTAATATTCCAGAAGAAGTTGTTATAAAAGTATGTAGAAATTGTGGAGCATATAAAATAGGAGATGAATGGAAGCATGGAGACATTAAAAAATTAATTAAAGAACAAATTTCATTGCTTATGAACAATAATTGTAAATTAGATATAAATTATGAAAATAAAAAAATAATTTGCACAGGAAATTTTGAAGGACATGAAATAAAGGAAGAAGGACAATTCAAAATAAGATTTAAAAAAGTTCTTTGTGAAAAATGTTCTCTTAAAAAAGGAGGCTATTTTGAAGCAATACTGCAAGTTAGAAAAAAAAATATGGATAAAAAAGAGAAAATGGAAATAGAAAAAATTGTGAATAAAAAAATAGATGAAATGAAATCATTTATCTTAAAAAAAGAAGAAAGAAAGGGGGCAATAGATTATTATATAGGCAGCAAGAAGGCAGCGGGGGCTGCCGCCAGAGAAATAAAAGATTTATTTAAAGGGAAAGAGATAATGACTTCTTCATTGGTTGGAATGAAAAAAGGAGTGGAGGTATATAGAGATACATATAGCGTAAGATTGCCTGAATATAAAATTGGGAGCTTTATTAAATTGGATGAAAAAGTTTATAGAATTGTATCAATTGGTAGAAAAATAGAGATTGCTTCATTGGAAGGAGAGAAAAGGCAAATATATAAAGATGAGATTGAGAAAGCAAGAATGATGGAGATGAAAAGTAGAGATGCAGTCGTGCTTCATGAGGATAAAAATGGATTATATGTTATGGATGAAATGAACTATAAAACATATTGGCTTAAAAAACCAGAAGGATGGGAAAGAAAGAGCAAGATTAAAATTGTCGAATTTGAAGGAAAAATATATATGATAGAATGAAAATAATATCATTTGATTTAGATGGAACTCTTGTATCAAGCGATTTTGTAAATGAGGTATGGTTAGAAAAAATTCCAGAAATATATGCAAAAGAAAATGAAATAAGCATAAAAGAAGCAAAAGAACGTGTAGAAAAAGAATACTTTAAAATTGGGGAAAGAAATTTGGAATGGTATGATATAAAATACTGGCTAAAAAAATTTAATTTAAATCATAGTTATAGAGAAATATTTGAAGAATGCAGAGATAAATTAAAATTATATCCTGAAGTTGAATGGGTTTTGAATAAATTGAAGGATGAATATTTAATAATAATATCAAATGCAGCCCGCGAATTCATAGAATTTGAAGCCAATGAATTAAATTTAAAAAATAAATTCAAAAAAATTTTTTCTTCTGTAAGCGACTTTGGAAAAATAAAAAAGGATGGAGATGTTTATAAAAAAATATGCAAATTTTTAAAAATAGGATGCAGCAACATGATTCATGTTGGGGATAATCTCGAATTTGATTACATGGCAGCCAAACAAGCAGGCATAAAAGCATTTTATTTAGATAGAAAAAGCATGGAAAGTGGGGAACATATTGTAAAAAACCTAAAAGAATTTTATGAAAAAATAAAAACAGGATTGTGAAATGTTTTGTTTTTATTTTACCATTTAAATAGCTATTTATTAAGTGCTTCAAAATTTGGAGAAACTGGTAGCGGTGTTCTATGAAGAGTATATCTTAACTGCTGGGGTGTTATATCTCCTCTATCTGCTTTACTATGGCAATCCGGGCATAAAACTATGATATTGCTTAATTTGTGATTACTAGGATTTCATCTATATGGTGAAAAGTAGGCGTTAATCTGTTTCTATAAAAATCTTTTTGCAATATTCACAATAACCTCTAGATCTTGCAAGCACCATTTTCTTTACCCGTTCGGATATTGACGTTCTTTTTACTTTCTTCTTTCCTCTCTTGCCTTCACCTCTTAATGCCCCTTTACTCTTCACACCATATTGTTTTTTTATTTTTAATTCCAAACATTTTAATATTTTTTAATGGTTGAATTGATAAATATTTTATCTATTTGAATGACCTTTCTCAAAGTAATAACCTTTGTTTCATGTTTTCTTCTATTAATAAAATCTTCACAAAACTTAAAAATAAAAAAGCTTATAATGGCAGGGGCTAGTGGTCTAGGGGTTATGACGTTGCCCTTACGAGGCAGAGGTCGCCGGTTCAAATCCGGCCTAGCCCACTTATTTGCAAAATAAACCCACAAATTTAAAAAAGCATGTATAATTTCATATTGATAAAAATGAAATCAATGGAAAATGAATTGAGAGGGAAGAAGGTAATGAGTCAAGAAGGGCTATACTTAGGTATAATAAAAAACATAACAGCAGATGAAAATACAGGCAAATTAATAGACTTAATTGTTGAACCATCTGATAAAATTGACCCTCGTTTATACCACCAAAATGAAGATGGCTATTTGATTTTCCCATTCGATTCGGTCAAATCTGTAAAAGACGTTGTAATTTTGGGAGAAGAATAAATGGACGTGTTCTTCAATCCAAATAGCATAGCGGTTATTGGAGCTTCAGCTAAAAAAGGAAAAATTGGTTATGAGATTTTGAATAATGTAATAAAAAGCAAAAAAAAAGTTTATCCAGTAAATCCAAATAGGAAAGAGATAATGGGTTTAAAATGTTATAAAAGTGTTGAAGAAATTGAAGAAAATATTGATATGGCTGTCATTGCTATCGATGCAAAAGATGTAATAAATGCAATAGAAGAATGCTATAGAAAAGAAATAAAAAGAATTATTATAATATCTGGAGGATTTAAAGAAGCAGGAAATGAAAAATTAGAAGAAGAATTAATAAAAAAAGCAAAAGAATATGGAATAAGAATAATTGGCCCAAATTGTATAGGAGTTTTTAATGGAAGAAATAAATTCAATACATTTTTCCAACGTAATATGGATTTACCAAAATTAGGAAATGTTGCAATTCTAACGCAATCAGGAACTTTTGGAATTGGTTTATTGGAAAGATTTGCAAACGAAGGAATTGGGGTTTCAAAATTTGTTTCATACGGTAACAAAGCTGATGTAAATGAAGTTGATTTGATAAAATACCTTGAGAAGGATCAATCAACAGATATAATTGCAATATATGCAGAAGATTTTGCCAAAGAATTTTTTAATATAAAATTTAAAAAGACTGTTGTTGTTTTAAAGGCAGGCAGAACTGAATTGGGTAAAAAAGCAGCAAGTTTGCATACTGGAGCAATGGCAACAAATTATGAGATTTTTAAGGGAGTTTGCAAACAAAGGGGTATAATTACTGCAGATGATTTTGAAGAATTTTTTGGAATTTTGAAGATAATAAGCACGCAGGGTTTGCCTTTTAATGGAAATGTTGCAATAATAACAAATGGCGCAGGCCCCGGCGTTATTGCGTGTGATTATTTGAATAATAAAAGGTATTTGAATCTCTATTCTGACCCTATAGATTTGACCGGAAGTGCAACATCAAAAGATTTTTTAGATGCAATTTATAAATTAAATAAGAATGTGGCTATTATTATCTTAAATTTTGTTTTTCAAGATGCACCGTTGACAGAAACAATAGATGAATTTTATAAAAAATTTAGGAAGGATAAAAGATTATATGTGGCAAGTGCTATAGGAGGGAAATTTGTTCAGGAACAAAGAAAAAAGCTTGCAAAATTGGGTATTCCTCTATTTGAAGAGCCTCTACATTTAATAAATGCACTTGATAAGATAGTTTGGTATAGTATGAGAAAATGAGGGTAGCAGTTATAGATAGGGATAGATGCCAGCCCAAAAAATGTTCTCAGGAATGTATAAAATATTGCCCATTAGTTAGAAATGGAATTGAAGCAATTGTTTTAAAAAATGGAAAGCCAGTAATATCTGAGGAGCTTTGTGTTGGATGTGGTATATGCGTCCATAGATGCCCTTTTAAAGCGATACATATAGAAAATCTTGCTGATGAATTGAAGTATGATGTTGTCCATCAATATGGAGAAAATGGTTTTAGGCTCTTCCATCTTCCTCTGCCGATAAAAGGCAAAGTTGTTGGTCTACTTGGAGAAAATGGAATAGGAAAAACAACTGCTTTAGATATTCTTTCTGGAAAATTAAAACCAAATTTAGGGGATGGCAAAAAAAATTGGGAAGAAATAATAAATCATTGGAAGGGAAGTCAATTATATAATTTTTTTAGAGATTTGGTGGATGGAAAGATAAAAGTTAGTTATAAGCCGCAATATGTTGATAAGCTCCTGCATTATAATGGCACAGTTAAACAACTTATGAATGAAATGGGTGTCGATGGCAAAGGACTTGAAAATTTGATGGATAGAAAGATGAATGAGATATCTGGAGGAGAATTACAAAAGATAGCAATAACAATTGCAATGGAAAAAGATGCGGATATATATTTTTTTGATGAACCATCATCTTATCTAGATATAAAGAATAGACTTGAAATGGCAAAGAAAATAAGAAATATGGTTGAAGATAAGATGATTGTTGTTGTGGAACATGATCTCGCTGTTTTGGATTTTCTTGCAGATATTGTTCATATATTGTATGGTAAAAAAGGTGTTTATGGGATTGTTGCTGGAGCAAAAAATATAAGGCATGGAATAAATTTGTATCTTTCTGGATATTTAAAAGAAGAGAATGTAAGATTTGGAGAAAAAATAAAATTTGAAAAGCATCCACCAAGAGAAAAAAAAGAGATGGAGCCATTAATAAAATTTGGAAGAATTGAAAAAAATTTTGGAAATTTCAAACTTGAGGTGGAAGGAGGAGAAATATATAAAGGAGAAGTCATTGGTGCAGTTGGACCAAATGGAATAGGAAAGACAACATTTGTTAAAATACTTGCAGGTGTTATACCTCCTGATAAAGGAAAAATTGATTCAAAAATAAAAGTTAGTTATAAGCCGCAATATGTTAAGCCGATAGAAGGAAGAGTTAAAGATATTTTTGAAGGAAGTAGAGATAAATTTCATTCACTTTATGAAAAAGAGGTTTTAATTCCATTAGGAATAAAAGATTTATATGATAATGAAATCAAGAATCTTTCTGGTGGAGAACTGCAAATAATTGCAATAGCATTTTGTCTTTCAATGAATGCGGATATATATTTATTAGATGAGCCATCTGCATATTTAGATGCAAAGCAAAGAATGAAGATTGCAAAAATAATAAGAAGAATAATGGAAAAAGAGGGAAAGGCTGCTTTAGTTGTTGAACATGATGTTTATTTTATTGATATGGTCAGCCAATCTCTTATGGTCTTTACAGGAGAACCCGAAAAACATGGAATTGGATTAGGACCATTTAGTTTGAGAGAAGGAATGAATCTTTTCTTAAAAGATTTGGGTATAACTTTTAGGAGAGATGAAGAAAGTAATAGACCAAGAGTGAATAAATTGAATTCAAAATTAGATAGAGAGCAAAAAGAGATCGGAGAATATTACTATGAATTATATTAATAGTATTTACCTGCTTTTAGTGAAGGTTAATGAAGAGAGATAAGATGAAAAATTTTTAGTTTCCTGTTTTTGTGGAGGTATATATCATATATCTTTAACTCCCACACCCCCTTATTTCCACTGGAAAGTTTATATGTAATGACGCAATTAAAAAATGTGATAAGCCTTCATGTCTTGGTGTTCCTCCATAATGAATACAGGACAATTGAAGAATGGAGAAAATTTTAGAGGAATAAAAATACTTGCTGGCTCCTCCGCCGTCTATGGGCTGGGG
>CAZYCK010000055.1:0-6078 GCA_964646055.1 uncultured Thermoplasmatales archaeon
CATCAGAGCCTTTTATAACCCATTCATTCAATAAAAGTGGTAATTATAATATTACTCTTATCGTTGTAGATGATGATAGAGCAAAAGCAAATATAACAAAAGAAATCATCATAGCAAATGTTCCTCCAGTAGCAAATTTTTCATGGAAGCCAGAAAATCCTACAACAGCAGACATTATTCAATTTAATGATTTGAGCTATGATAATGATGGTTTCATTGTTAACTGGACGTGGAAATTTGGAGACGGAAGCATTGGATATGGAAAAAATGCAACACATAGATATACCAATGATGGAATATATAATGTTACTCTTATTGTTGTAGATGATGATGGAGCAAAAGCAAGTGTGGAAAAAGAAATAATTGTATCCATGTCCCAATACAAACTAACAACTTCTGTTAATCCAGATGGAGCAGGTAATATAGCTCCTTCAGATGGAACTTATGATTATGGAGCTGTTATAAATGTTACTGCTCATGCTAATGCTGGTTATGTCTTTGATTATTGGTCTGGAGATGCTTCTGGCAGCGACCCAACAATAAATATTATAATGGATTCAAATAAAAGCATAACTGCAAATTTTATTATTTTGCAACCTCCGAACAATCCAACAAATCTTCGAGCTGTAGCGGGAGATGGTTATATTAATTTAAATTGGCAATCTCCAGAAAATAATGGAGGAGCAAAAATAATCAAGTATAAAATATATCGTGGAACGATGTCTGGAGAAGAAAGTTACTTGGGTTATAGCTCATCATTGACATATTATGATACAAGTGTAACAAATGGGGTAACTTATTACTATTATGTTACTGCAATAAATTCTGTCGGTGAGAGCAGCCATAGCAATGAAGCTTATGCCACACCCTATGTAATAGTGCCGCCTCCGCCAAATGAAAAGCCGAGCATTAATATAACATCTCCATTAAATGGAAGCGTTGTAAAGGGAACGATAACAATAAAAGGAATTGCAGTCGATGATAAAAATGTTGTGAGAGTGGAAATAAAAATAGATAATGGGACATGGCACGTTGCAAGTGGAACAACATCATGGAGTTATAGCATTGATACAACAGCATTGAGCAATGGATTGCATGGAATAAAGGCAAGAAGTTATGATGGCTCTCTGTATAGCAATATTTCTTCAATTAGCATTAATATATTCAATGATCATAAGCCAAGTATTTATATAAAAGAGCCACAGAATGGGGACATTGTCCATGACAAAATTGCAATAAAAGGAATTGCAATCGACCCTGATGGAAATAATACAATACAAAGAGTGGAAATAAAAATTGACAATGGAACATGGATACAAGCAGAAGGAACAACATCATGGAATTATACATGGAATACAAAAAATGTTTCAAATGGAATGCATGTTATTTATGCCCGCAGCTATGACGGCTCACTATATAGTAGCATATTTTCAATAAATGTTAAAGTTAGCAATGAAGAAAAGAAAATGCCAGTATCAGCCATAATAATTGCAATACTAATAATAATTGCAATAACCTTATCAATTGCAATATTAAAGTGGAAGAAATAACTCAACTTCTCTAATTATTTTGATAATAAATGTTATAGATAAATTGAAATTAATACAAAAAATTTAATTCAGTTTCTTAATCATTTTCTTTATTTTTTCAATTTCTTTTTCAATATTCTCAATTTTTAGCATCAATTCATTTCTTGAAATTATTGCCATGCTATATCTTTTTAAATCTTTAAATGAAAGAGGACGAGAAGGAATAATGCCTTTTTTAGAGAGCATTGCCAATTTTTCTCCAAATTTTTTCTCACTTATTTTGAGGCTATTCAAAACATCTTCTATTTTATCAGCCTTTGCAATTTCTTTAAAAAATTTAAAATCGTCTTCTTCAAGCCATGAATATGGAGCCAATCCATATTCTTCCATAACTTCTTCCATGCAATTCTTAACTATTGCTTCCAATTCTTCTGGTTCCAATAAGAGATGATACTCGCTGAATTCTATTATATCTACATTTAGCTTTCTTGCAGCCTCTTTATTTGCTTCATCTATTTTCTTGCATATCAATAATGGCTTATATCCAGCAAGCTTTGCATTTGCATATACCTGTCTAATTGACGAAGAGTTTGCTTTTCCAGATTTAACCTCAATTGCATACTTATCTCCATTTTTTTCAGCAACTATATCAATCTCTGCTAAGCTTTCTCCTTTAGAAGTTATTTTATAATTGGTTGCAAGAATTTTATATCCTTTACTTTCGAGCATTCTTCTTGCTATTCTTTCGGCTGAGATTCCTCTTTTTTTCGTTTTTTACCACCTTTCTTTTTCTTTTTCCACGCTTCAAGAGTTTCTTCCACTTCTTCAATAGATACAAGTTTCATTATAATTAAACATGGCGTAAATAAATAATTTTATTTTTTTAGTTCATCTATTATTTTGCATACAACTGGGTAAACTTCTTGCATACTGTAGCCTTTATTCATTTCCATAAACTTATTTACAACTTTTTTGACATTTGGATTGCTCATTTCTTCAATAATTTTTATTATATCTTTTTCAATATCAGCTTCTTTTTTTGTTTTGTTTATATAACCAACTATTTCTTTTGAAACAGCAATTATTTCCATTATAGAAAGCAAAAGAACAAATGAAGATGCAATTATAATTGTTTCTTCCTTTCTCATCAATGAATAATAGAATATTTCAGCATCTATTGCAAGAACTATAAATGGCAACAATAAAGTTAATTTTTCAATCACATCTGCTTTAATAAAATCTTTCATCCGTTCTCTAATAAATCTATGTCTCACACAAGTAAATTAAATACAATTTATAAATGCTCACAAATTTAGTGATAATGTATGAACTGCCAACAGAAGAAGAAATAAGAAATGCCATATACAAGGCTTTAAAAAAGAAAAAAAGTTTTCCCTCTCTCGTAGAATTGAGAAAATATGTAGCAAAGGAACTAAAAAAACTGAATGAAAATTATACAGTCAGTATGCGCAGGGTTAGGATAATTGCTGCTCGCTCAGGTTTTGTAAAATTAGATATAAAAACAAAAGCAAGTGATAAAAAATTAAAATATTGCCCGGTGTGCGGCGGGCGGCTGGAAAAAATAAAAAATTATTCCTTACTTGGAGAAGAGGTTGTTGTTGGCTATAAATGCAGGCTTTGCCAATATAAGAGTGGCACGAAAAATGAATTGCCAATAAGATATTCATTCCATTTTATAAGATGACTTGCTTTGACGAATAATTAATGAGTATAGCTTCTTTTCAATAATTATTCTGAAAAAAATAAATTTTAAAAATATTTTTTACCAGAGATAAATGTTTTCTTCCGACTATATCTCTCTTGGGTCACTTATCTTTCCTTTTATTGCACTCACTGCTACAGTTGCAGGAGAGGCAAGATAAACTTTGCTATCCTTTGAGCCCATTCTCCCTTTAAAATTCCTGTTTGTTGATGAAATTGCTACTTCGCCGCCTGCAAGCACACCTTGATGAGCACCTAAACAGCATCCACACCCAGGATTCATGACAACAGCACCAGAATCAATAAATATTTTTATCAGCCCTTCTTCCAAAGCTTGTCTATAAATTTTCATTGAAGCTGGAAATATGAGCATTCTAACATTTTTAGCCACTTTTTTTCCCTTCAAAATTTTTGCCGCTATTCTTAAATCCTCTATTCTTCCATTTGTGCATGAGCCAAGAACAGCTTGATCAATTTCTTCATTTACATCATTAACTGACTTAACATTATCAACGCTATGGGGACATGCTATTTGCGGCGTTAGCTCACTGACATCAAATTCAAATTCTTTTTTATACGGTCCATCATTGCTCCCAGTAAATAGAGCTGCTTTTGCACCCATTTCCATCGACATATTTGAAATAGTTATTTTATCTGCAAGTGGCATGTTTTCTACGATACCATAAAACTCACATGCTTTGTAATTTGCGCCATCTGATTTTAACTTGCCAATTATATGCAATATTATATCTTTTGCAAATACCATTGATGGCAATTTTCCAACAACATTTATCTTATAAGTTTCAGGAACTTTAAGCCATATCTTTCCAGTTGCCCATACGGAAGCCATTTCTGTTGCTCCTATGCCAGTTGAAAATGCTCCTAATGAGCCATAACTTGTTGTATGGCTGTCTGTGCCGACGATGAGCATTCCTTTCTTTACATGCCCTTCTTCAATCATTACTTGGTGGCATATTCCATAATTTATATCATAAAAATTTTTTATTCCATTTTCTTTGACGAACTGCCTTATTGATTTATGAGCTTCTGCAGTTTTTATTGTATTTGCCGGCACGCGATGATCAAGTATGATGACAATTTTATTTGCATCCCAAAGTTTTGCTCCTATTTCTTTAAATTTTTTTATAACCAAAGCAGCATTATCATGGCTCATTGCCTTATCAACGCTTGCTTCAACAATGTCTCCAGCAATTGCTCTTGTTCCAGATTTTTTAGATAAAATTTTTTCTGCAAGCGTCATTTTACCCCTCTAACAACATCTAAAACAGTCCCATCTCTATATTCAACTATTGCAATTATGTCATCAGTAAATTTTGGCTCTTTTGGAATACCAACCATGCTTGTAGCCTTTTTATACAAATCTTCAATATCAACAATTTCCATTTTGCCCTTAACCGCTTCAATTAAATCGTCTCTTTTCGGATTTATTGCTATGCCCCTGTCTGTAACGATAACATCTATGGTCTCGCCTGGAGTGGAAACAGTTGTAACTTCTTTCCTTATAACAGGAATGCGTCCCCGCAGCAAGGGGGCAACGACAACTGTAACAAAGCTTCCTGCCGCCGCATCTTGATGCCCGCCTATGCCATGCAAAAGCAAGCCATCTGAATGCGTATTAACATTTACATTGAAATCTAAATCAAATTCTGTAGCTCCTAAAAAGCATGCTGTTTGCCTGTTCACCACGCATCCACCAGTATGAGGGTCACCAAAATCAATGTGCGAAACTTCAACATGATTCGGATTTCTTCCTATTGACTGCACTGCTCTTAAATCGAAGTCCTGGCCATCCAAAATTTTTTTTGTTGTCCCTTGCTCGAGCATATCCACAACATGACCTGTTATTCCACCCATGACAAAATCTCCAACAATGCCATTTTTTTTCATATATTCATGCAAAAATTTTGTCACAGCCAGGCTTGTTCCTCCTGCTCCAGCTTGAAATGAAAAACCATCTTTTAGAACGCCGGCTATAGAAAGAAATTTAACAACATTCTTTGCTATATTCAAACGAGCTGGGCTTCTTGTTATTTGCATTGTTCCTGTCTGAATTCCAGAAGGATCGCCAATGCTATCAATAGCTGCAACATAATCAACAAGAGTTTGAGAAATTGAAATGGGCGTGACAGGATATGGTTGCAAATTGTCGGTTACAATGATAACATTATCTCCATGCATGGCATCTGCAAAAGCAAAACCTATAGCCCCAAAAGCAGACTTACCAAACATCCCATTTGCGTTGCCATAATCATCTGCCATCGATGCCGCTATAAATGCAGCATCTATATGCAAATCGCCAGACCTTACTGCTCTCGCCCTTCCTCCATGGCTACGCAATACAACTGGCTCAGGTAAGCCACCATGAGATGCAAACTCACCCAGTGGGCCATTCAAACTTCCTTCTATACTCGTTACAACACCATTTTTTATATGCTCTATCAATTTTTCATGTACTGGAAACAAAGCTGTTGGAGCAAGCTTTATATCTTTTATTCCCTGCTTTGCAATCTCATCAACAACTTTATTAACAACTGCATCTCCGTTACGGAGATGATGATGAAATGATATTGTCATCCCGTTGTCAATGATTTTTTTTATAACTTCTTTTAGGGTTATCACTTTTTTTTCTCCTGGAAAAACGGCTTTTAAAGGCGGCGCATACAATCTTTTTTTTGGTTTAAATGCAAAAGCTCCTTTAAAAGGCTTTAATTTCCTTCCATTTATCTTATTCGGTATATCCCTTCCTACAGCATTCAGCATGAAATGAAATAAAGAATAATTTATAATATTTTGTTATTGCAAATGC
>CAZYCK010000056.1:0-6068 GCA_964646055.1 uncultured Thermoplasmatales archaeon
ATTCAGCATGAAATGAAATAAAGAATAATTTATAATATTTTGTTATTGCAAATGCCATACTAAATTTTTTATATTAGCCTTAGATATGGAAAAGGAGGTGTTTAATATTCAGGAGATATTGCTATTTTTATCGGTTGTGGTGGCGGGCATCTCATTAATTCTATTTATAATTTCATTTATTTCATTCAAAAGAATCAATGAGACAAAGCTTTTATTCATAAGTCTGGCATTTTTATTTTTCTTTATAAAGGCAATTGTTTTTTTATTTATAAAAAAGAACGTTGACATAATGTTATTCGATTTAATAATAATCGCACTTTTGTATATGGCGGCTGCTAAAAAATGAAGGAAGATTATCTTGCACTGGAAACAAGAAGGAAAATTTACAATTTAATTGATACTTCACCAGGTCTTCATAAAAGGGAAATTGCAAGAGAGTTAGGCATGTCATTGAGCACAATTGACTATCATTTGCATTATATGGAGAAGAAGCAACTTGTTGTTTCTAGAATGGATGGAAAATATAAGAGATATTTCGTTTCTAAGGAAATGGGAAAGGGAGACAAAAAAATTTTTTCCATGTTAAGACAGGAAATGCCACGCAAAATTGTTATGTTTATCCTCTTAAATCCGAGAGCAATACATAAAGACATATGCAAGCATGTAAAGAAGGCGCCGTCGACGGTCTCATTTCACATGAAAAAATTAATTGAAGCTGGTGTTGTTGAAGAAATATCCCTTGGAAAAGAAAAAGCTTATGTTGTAAGAAATGAAGATAGAGTTGCTAAATTGCTCATGATGTATAAAAGCACGTTTTTAGATAAAGCAGTTGATAAATTTATAGATGCATGGGCTTCTTTTGGGAAAAAATAATTATTTTTTAAATAAATATAATGCTGCCAATCCAACAATAGCAATGCCAGAAAGCAATGCTATAGCTTGAAATATTGGGTTGCTAACAATAAATTCAATGTTTATTTCATGCTGACTGAAGTGGGGAATGCTGATTAAAAGAAAAACACCTTCTTTTGTTGATGCAAGTTTATAATATTCAGGATTTGAACCATCATCGTTAGGATTCAAAATATCTGTTAAATTGCTTGCTTCATTTATTATCTTACCATCATACCTTACAATTATTTTGTCTGATAAACAAACATTTTTTGCAAGATTGACTTTTATTACTTTTCCTCCTTCGCCTTCATTTCCACTAACTTTCAAAACAATATCATTTGTTTTTGGTAATGTTGCATTTATTGTAACATTTCCAAAATATGAAATGAAATCTGTTTCATTTTTATTCCTTCCAGCTATAGATATTTCTCCTCCAATTGTTTTATTCACAAATGCATTTTCTATGGATTCTTTTTCATTTATAAAAGAAAAGCCAACAAGCATTATGTTATGATAAGCAGTTATATTTTTTCCGTGTATTTCCATTGGCTTAGTGCTCATTAATATAGAAGTGAAATTGTCTTTCTCAAGTTTTATTTCATTTGATTTTATTCTTTTTATGCCATATCCTCCATTATGAATGACTATTTTTGTTGTATATATCTTTAAAAATCTTGTAGGGCTGTCGTGCAACTCTACCCGGCATCCCTCATAATTGAAAGAAATGCTTGGCCCAGCAATGCTTATTGTTTTATTCATTAATGCTTTTTGCATCTCTTCTTTTAATGCGCTATTCCATTCTATTAATTTTTTAATCATTGGGTCATCTAAAAATTCAAAAGTTATATCTATGGATTTATTTTTATAAATCATATCCAAAACATGGGTATTTGAATAACATGATATAACACATCCTTCCAATCCAGAAGGGAAATATTTTCCAGTAAGGTTGCCATCTTTTATTTCAAATCCACCAATTTCAAATGCTGAAGCAAATGGAGCTATAAAGATAAAAGCAATTAACAGAGGCAGCAATTTCATGCTATTATATGGCAATTTATTTTATAAAACATGTCGAACAATCATCTAACTATCCATTACGGCTTTTGCAATCAATGGTAATATAACAGTTGCATCTCCTTCAATGGTAACATGCTTTGCATTTTTTTTCAATTTACCCCATGAAATTGCTTCACGAAGCCTTGCACCTGATAAAGAGCCGTCCCATTCGCTTGCTGTTGTTATGTAAATAGCCTTATCAAGCCCATTATGAAATTGAGCCCACCATATCAAATGATGCTTTGATATGCCGCCGCCTATTATTATACCTCCTATTCTATCCTTCTCAAAAAAAATGTCAGAAAGTTCCTTCTCATCTTTCAGCAAATCAATTTCAATATTTTTTTCCTGTGAATGCATCCACATTTGCCAGCCTACGGCGCCGTCGGTGACGCCGGGCACATAAACAGGTATGCTGTTTTTCCATGCCCAGTATAAAATCGAGTTTTCGTCAAGAAATTGCCCTATTTTCCATGCTATTTCCCTGCTGCCAAATTTTCCTTCCATGTTTTCTACAATTTCATTCATTTTCTCTTCTATTATTATGCCATAGCTTTCATTTGGAATGAATATGTTTCCAAGTCTGTTTATTCCTTTTTCATTTAATTCAATATCATCTGCATAAAATGTTCCATGGTAATATGGTTTGAATGTTCTTGCTAAATCATGGTCGAGGGTTCCGCATGTTGTTATTATTGCATTTACCATCTTTCTTTTAACCAATTCTTTTATCACACCTCTCGTTCCTGTAGCAACTATGCATGCTGGAAATGTCAAAAAAATGTAATAGCTATCGTCAAGCATTTCTTTATATATTTTAACTGCTTCTCCAATTTTCTTTGCTGTAAATCCTCCTGCTTTATAAAATTGCTCCATTAAGTTGCTAACATTCTTAACAGAATTCAAATCAATATCTTCTACGATCATAATACAACATATAAATCAATTATTTAAAGTTAAAACGAAATGAGCTGCTGAAAATTTAAGTAATCGGTAAGCTTCTCTTTATTCGATCATAAAAAAATTAAATTTGCTTTTTTCTACACTGCTATCATTTGATGAGAAAATAAAATCATTGCTGGATAATAACATATTGCATTTGTTTTTTATCTTTTGATTTTATTATACCCAAAGCTTCTAATTTATCTAAATAATGTCTCAATGTTTTTGGATGTAGATCTATTTCTTTTGCAATTTTTATGAGATACTCTTCTCTTTTTTCCTGAAGATAATTTATTATATCCGCTATTTTTTCATCTCCTTCCAATAGAAATTTAATATATTCTTCTTCTGAAATTTTAGAATGGAAGTAATGTAATTTATTCCCAAATTTTTTAGATTTTATTAAATTTGCATCTTCCAAAACTTTTAGATGCCACATAACTGTATTCATTGAAATATCCAATTCTCTCTTGATTTTTCTTAAATGCGATGCTGGATTTTTAACAATAAAATTGTATATTTTTCTTCTCATATCATTTGCTAAAACCTCAAGAATTATCTCTTCATTATTTTCTTTTCCTATCATGTTAATCAGATAGCATTTTGCTATCAAAATAACGGAAATTGCTATATATAATTTTTTATTTCATTCTTTCTTTTATCCATTTGACGGCATCTTTTTTATTCAATCTTATTTGCTCTGTTGTGTCTCTAAAACGAATTGTTATGGTATTATCTTCTTTTGTTTGATAATCAACTGTGATACAGAATGGTGTTCCAATCTCATCCATTCTTGCATATCTTCTCCCAATGCTTCCTTTTTCATCATATAATGCCATTATCCCATTTTTTCTTAATTGCTCTTCAATTTCTCTTGCAATATCCGGTAAGCTATCTTTTGCAACCAATGGAAAAACACCCACTTTTATAGGAGCAATTGAGGGAGGCAAAGACAGCAATATGTAATTTTCTCCTTCCTTTTTTATTTCCCTATAATTATGTTCTAAAATTGAGTAAAGAATTCTATCTATCCCATATGATGGTTCAATAACATGGGGTATATATCTTCTATAGTCTTCCTCTTCTTCAATTTCAAAAAATTCATTACTAATTTCAATTATTTCTCCATCTATTTCAACAATGACTTTATCTTTTATAATTTCAATATTTTCTAATGCTTCCTTTATTTTTTTAGCTTTTTCTTTAAAAACTTTGCCAATTTTATCCATTTTTACTTTTATTTTTATTTTTTTCACTTTCTTTGTTTTGTCTATTATACGCATATCGATTCCTGTTGCTTTCATATGAGCCTCTAAATCATGAGCTGCTCTGTCAGCAATACCGACGCATTCAACCCATCCAAAACGAGATAGAAAAATCTCTGCATCCCAGCATTCATTGGCATAATGCGCAAGTTCATCCTTGCTGTGCTGTCTGAATCTTATTTTTTCTCTACTCACTCCAACATCAAGCAAGAAATCATTTGTTATTGCCATATAATATGCAAGAGCTTCATTTCCTATTATATTTTTTTTCACGGCCTCGCCGATGCTTATTTCCATTTTTTTTCCATCAGCAGGGAGCAAATTTATTTTTTTATCCTTAACGGAATCAAATGAGGGATGTCTTTTATGCTCGGGATCAAAAAAAACCTCAGCTTCAGCCATTGAAAATTCTCTCAGCCTTAAAATACCTTGACGGGGAGAAACTTCGTTTCTAAAACCTTTTCCGATTTGGACAATTCCAAACGGTATTTTTTTTCTGAAAAATTCATGCAGAAATGGAAAATTAACAAAAATTCCCTGCGCCGTCTCAGGGCGGAGGAATGCTTGCTCCTGTTTCTTTGCCCCTATGGATGTTTCAAACATTAAATTTATTTCTTCTTCTTCAACTTCTCCACCACAAATTGGGCATTTTCCGTCTTTTATTTCTTCTATTTTAAAACTTGCCTTGCATTTTTTGCAGGTAGCTATTTTATCTATAAATTTATCAACATGTCCTGAAGCTTTCAAAACTTTATATGGAGTTATAACAGGCGTAGCCACTTCAAAAAATTTTTCTCCCATTAAATAAATCTGTCTCCATCTATTTTCGATATTGTTTTTTAGAAGACTTCCAATAGGACCATAATCATAAAACCCAGCTTCTCCTCCATATATACTATAAGATGGGTAGAGAAAACCCCTCCTTTTTGCAAGAGCAATTATTTTTTCATAAATATCCATATAATCACAACAGAGCTTTCATCAAATCTATATCATGTATAACTCCTATAAGCTCATCATCTTCATCCATTACAGGCATTTGATTAATGTTGTTATCAACCATTTTTTTAGCAACTTCTGCCAGTTTAGATTTTCTATAAACTGTTGTGACATTCTTTATCATAACTTCTTTTACTGGAACAGATGGCAATTCAATTTTTGAAGTTTCATAATAAAGACGCATGACATCTCTTATTCCTTCCCATGTCCATATATCCTCATCTTCACCAATACCAATGTCAGATTTTGAAACAGTCTCTCTAACCAAAGAAAAGTTGAATAAATCACCATCTGAAACTATTCCTGTAAGTTTTCCATTATCATCAAGAACAGGCATTGCAGATATATCTGTCACTCTAAATATTTTCATGACAACAGGTAATGGAGTTTCTTCATATATTGGAATGAAAAAAGGTGAGAGATATTTTTCAACTTCATAGCCATCAGTTTTTGAAATTATTCTCAGCACATCTTTTGGAGAAACAACACCTATTAACTCTCCCCTCTTTATAACAGGAATGCCATGAATTCTTTTTTCATAAAAAATTTTTGCAGCCCTTTTTATACTTGCATCTGGAGAAATTGTTACAGGATTTTTATTCATTAAAATTGCAAGCTGGTCTTCATCAGAATGCATGAATATATCTTTTCTTGTTACTATTCCAGCAAATTTTTTTGTTCCAGCTTTCACAATAGGAACTCCAGAAACTTCATACTTTGCAAGAATACGCAATGCATCTTCACGCCTTCCAGGAACTTCTGCTATCGGCGGGTTTTTGTCCATTACATCCCTAATCTTTAATTCTTTCATCCAGACATGAATAATCCCGCTTTTTTAAAATTTCCCATGAGCCTGAGCCCTTTCTTCAGCCCTTTTAAAAAAAGCGCTGGCGGAAAAATGTACGAGTT
>CAZYCK010000057.1:0-6023 GCA_964646055.1 uncultured Thermoplasmatales archaeon
GATATAAAGAAAATTGTATTTAAGTTAAAATGCTTGGTTATTGCGAGGAACATGGCTATTATAGAGGCAAAAGTTGTCCTGTGTGTAATAAAGAAGGAAAATTCATAATGAATGACTATGAAACAAAAAAATTGAGCAGTATTTTAGTTGGAATATTAAGACATTTTCCACAACAATTTAATATTGAATTGGATAGACATGGATGGGGAGACATAGAAGAAATTGCAAAGGCAATAAGTGTTAAGATTGAAAAATTTTATTGGGTTAGAAAGCGGCATATAGTTGCTATAGCATTAACAGATGAAAAAGGAAGATATGAAGTCAAGGAAGGAAAAATAAGGGCAACATATGCCCATACAATAGATGTTGATTTATCAGATTTGCCAAAGGCTGATATTGATATTTTATATTATCCTGTAACTCAGGAGGAGTTAGATATAGTGATGGAGCAGGGAATATTTCCTACAGATAGAAGCAAAGTCCATTTAAGTGCAACTTTAGAAAAAGCAACGGAAGCAGGTAAAGTAAGAGACGAAAATCCAGTCATATTGAAGATAAATGCTAAGAAAGCAATGGAAGATGGGGTAGACATAAGAAAAGCAACAAAAGATGTATATGTAGCGGATAAAATAGAAGCAGAATATATAACCAAGATTGAATAATATTTTTATATTCCAATCATTATTCAAAGTGGGCTCGTAGCTCAGCTAGGTAGAGCAGCAGGCTCTTAACCTGTTGGCCAGGGGTTCGAATCCCCTCGAGCCCGTCAGTATATGTTCAAAAAATAATTCAATTTCTCTTCAAAAATTCTTGCTTGTTTTTGGATAACTTCTTCTGCTTCATTCCATTCCATATCTTTTGTTTCTATAGCATAACTTAAAAACCTGCCAAGCCATATACTCTTTAGTGCATCTATGGTCATGTATTTTTCATTTTCAAATTTTTTATAATATGCAGCAAAATTATAAACTACTTCAGCCCATGTTTCTGCATCTAATTTTTCCACATTTTTTGTTATGCCTGCGATTTTATTTAATAAATCATCTGAAAGGATGCGGTTAATAAACGTTTTATAAGATGCATATTCCTTTTCAAAATATTCCCTTATTTTATTAATATCTACTCTTACAGGTATTGGCTTTTGTCCATAAAATCTGCGAGATTCCATTCTATATGACCTTTTTACATTATTTCTCCAAAAACTTTCGTAATGTTTTGCTAAGTTAAACATTGTATTCGTTACTTGTCTGAACATTGGAGCAATCAAATCTTCTGGATTAAAATAATGGGTAATTGATTCATGAATTTTAAGAGAGAATAAACCCTCCATTGCCAGCATCCTGTGAGCCGCTGCCGATGTTACAATGAAAACATCTATGCCGAAGTCATATGGGAAAGATGGGTAATTAAGGAGCATCTCATACAAATTTTTTGATATGCCATATTCTCCTGCGATGGGCTGGCGAATATCAATCCCATATAATGCTCTCGTAAATGGATATACAAGATTGTTGGTTATAATGCCATCATATTTATCTCTAATATAATAGGGCACAACTAAATCAGCTCTTCCATATAGAATTGGAGAAGAAAATTCATAGATCCATTCTGGCTTTATGCTTAGAAGATCTCCATCGAGCAAGACAACTACTTTTGCATTCACTCTCTTTGCTACTTCTAAAATTGTTCTCACTCCTGCTCCTTTGCCTCCTGCAACTATATCCCTTGTAACAATTTTTTTAATGCTATTATATGGCTGGAAAAGGTTTGCTATTTCAACTGTTCTATCAGATGAAAATCCATCGCTTACTATAATCATTTTTTTATATTCAGAAAAATGTTTGTGCAGTCCTTCGCTTACAGCATTCATAACATACAATATGGTTGCTTCCACATTTTTGCACAATATTCCTACAACAATATCAGTGCTTCTTGCCTCCTTAATTTCTTCTTCAAGATGCTTTGGTATATTTACTTTATTCATTTTCTTCAATTACTATTTCAAATAATTCTTCTCTTACTTTTCTCCTTGCCGACATTGTTCTAAGCCAATCAGGTATTCTCGTGCTTACAGGCTTTTTTATATATTCCATACCTGCATCAAGAATATGCTTGCTGAATTTTTCAACCATTGTTTCTTCTGCATGCCTATCATAATTCAAGGAATTAAAAACTGCATCTGCATGATATTGTCTTATACAATCTTGTGCAACTCTCTGATACAAAACACTTAACGATGTAAGAAATGATTCTGAAATTTGAATATGTCCTTCTTCTATTAAAACTCGTAGCAAAGTTTTAAAAATGTCTCTCACCATTCTGATAAGCCCTGTTTTTTTATTCCCAATTTCTCGATGCTTGTGTTCATAAATGCCTAAATCAATCTGACACATTCTTTTCCTTGCAACATTTCTATATATCTCTGCAAGTATTCCAATTTCAATTCCCCAATCTCCTGGCACGTCAACATCTATGGCAACATCATGAGTCATTGCAAATTCTCCTGCAAGAGGATAGCGAAATGAACGCAAAAATTCTAAAAAATCTGGTTCATAACCAATTTCTTCTCTTAATGCTTTAAGTAAAGGATGCAAAAAAAGTCTGAAGACACGACCATAAATAACATTTTTATTTACATTGATTCTTGCATAATAACCTTTGCTAAATTTAAAATCAAGTTCAGGTTCAACTATTGGGAAAAGAAGTCTTGCTGGAATCGTTTCATCATAAGTTTGTATATCAGCATCATGAATAGCTATGGCATAAGAATTCAAGCTCGCCACGCCCAGCGCCAGCCAGACATCCCGCCCCTTTCCTTTATATTTTATTGCATCAATTCCGTCTTCCTTCAATTCTTCTAACAATTTTGTAATCCTGCCACCATCACACCATATAATATAATGCTTTGGCTTTAATCTTGAAAAAAAATTTTTAACATGCTCAAATTCTTCTTTACTTTCTGCTGATAAAGGTATCAAGATTTCTTCAGCATAATCGCATTTATTCAATCCTTTAACTATATTCCCTATACTCCTATTACTCAATTCTTCATAAAGCATTGGCATTATAATTGCAATACGTCTTTCTGAAGAAATGTCTCTTATATTTTTTATTAATTCTTTTTCATTAATGCGTATATTATGAAGTGTAGTAACTTCTTCCTGCTTCATATCCATGTGTCACAGCTATGCAACATATTTTAATATTTCGATTAAATTATTGACAATAACATCTGCATTTTTTCTAACTTCTTCTTCAGCATTAAAGGCTATGCCCAATCCAGCTTCCTTTATCATGCAAATATCAACTTTTCCATCTCCAACTGCAATTGCTTCATCAGTGCTTATTTTCAAATCTTTACATAATTGGAATAAAACATCTCTTTTGCATATTGAATGAATCTTGCATCCTTCAAATTTTTTTGTAAGATTTTTATTATTTAAAATTATATCTCCAGTTAAATGATTATTTTTTATAACAATTTCATTTGAAAAGACATAATCTATTCCTAATCTACTTTTCAAATCCATAGCTGCAATTTGATAACTATCTGTGGCAATAGCTATTTTCATCCCAATTTTTTTTAATTCATCTACGACATATTTAGCATTTTTATTTAGTGGTATTTTTCTAAATATTTCTAAAAATTCATCTTTTTTAATGCATTTCAATAATTTGGCTATCTCTATTGTTTTTTTATATGCCATCATCTTGCTTTTTATTATTTCAGCCAGCTTTTTTTCAAATCCTTTCTCTTCAGCTATTTTAAATATTGTTCTCCCATTCAATAATGTGCCATCCATATCAAATACAATCAGTTTATATTTCATTTAATGCCGCTTTCACCAATCCATAAAATAAAGGGGCAGGCTTCAATGGCCGTGATTTAAATTCGGGATGAAATTGTGAAGCAATGAAATAAGGATGGTTTGGCAATTCCAATATTTCCATTCTTATCTTATCCTTTGCTATTCCAGAAAATACAAGACCATGCTTCTCAAGCATTTCAACATACTCAGGATTCACTTCATAGCGATGACGATGACGCTCATAAATTTCCTTCTTTTTGTAAAGCCTGTAAGCAAGTGTGCCTTCTTTTATTACAACAGGCTGGGCGCCGAGCCTCATTGTGCCGCCGAGTATATCAACATCATATTGCTCAGGCAAAATTGTAATGATTGGATGCTCTATATTCGGGTCTATTTCTGTAGTATTGCAATTCAGCCCTATAACATGCCTGCCATATTCAACAACAGCCAGCTGGAAACCAAAGCATATTCCAAGAAATGGCTTTTTGTTTTCTCTCGCAAATTTTATAGATTGGATTTTTCCTTCTGCCCCCCGGCTTCCGAAACCGCCTGGCACAAGTATTCCATCCATTTTTTTAAGAATGCTTGCATCATCTTCCACATCTTCTGCCTCAACCCAAGCAACATTGACTTTTGTGTTTAATTCTGCTCCTGCATGTCTAAATGCTTCAATAATGCTTAGATATGAATCACCCAATGCGGTATATTTTCCAACAATTGCTATATTTACTTCATTTTCTAAATTTTTAATCCTTTTAATGTAGCCATACCATTTCTTTAGCCCGCCATTCTTTTTTTTGAGTTTGAATCTATTTAATATAAATTCAGTCATTCCTTGATTTTCAAGAATAATCGGCAATTCATATATTGATTCAACATTTGGAGAGGAAAAGACAGCATTTACAGGGACATTACAGAAAAGAGATATTTTCCTTTTTGTTTCTTCTTTTAATGGCTCACTGCATCTACCGACGATAGCATCAGGGTCTATTCCTATTGCCCTTAACTCTTTGACACTATGTTGCGTAGGTTTTGTTTTCTGTTCTCCTACAACACTTATTATTGGAACAAGCGTTGTATGAATAAAAACAACATTTTCATGTCCTTCTTCTAAATGTAGCTGGCGAACCGCTTCTAAAAAAGGCATCGATTCTATGTCTCCAACAGTTCCACCAACTTCTATAACGCATACATCCGCCTTACTGTTTAAAGCAACCCTCCTTATCCAATCTTTTATCTCATTTGTTATATGAGGAACAATCTGGACTGTCTTGCCAAGATAATCGCCTCTCCTCTCCTTTTCAATGACATTTTTGTAAACCTTTCCAGTTGTTATATTGTTATCACGACGCAAATTTATATCTAAAAAACGTTCATAATTTCCTAAATCCAAATCAACTTCTCCGCCATCTTCTAAAACAAAAACCTCACCATGCTGAAATGGATTCATAGTTCCAGCATCACAATTAAGGTATGGGTCAATCTTTATCGCTGTGACTTTATATCCTTGTTCTTTTAAAAGCAAACCTATTGATGATGCCACAACCCCTTTCCCCAAGCCGGACAACACACCGCCAGTGACAACAATATATTTCAGCATAAAAAATAATGACGAGGTAATTAAAAATATTTTGATTGCATGGCCTAATATAAAAAAGTCAGCAGGATGCAGGAAATTTAAGATAAAGAAAGTAAAATAGGCTATTGTTCATCTTTATGATAGAAATCCAAGAAAACAATTTTATCTTCATTTTTTAGATAGATATACGATAACCTAAATGGCTTTACATTCTTTCAGCATTTCCAAAAATTTCTTACCATCTGCTTCCTTAAATCCTCCCTTTTCATGTCTTTTAAAAGCTGCTTCTGTTCTTCTCGCAAATTCTAAATCTTCTTCAAATTTCTTATCAATGTACGGATATTGAATACAAAAACTCATGCTTTTTCATATAAAATATGGCTTTTGTTTTTAATCGCTTATATTATAAGCCGCCTCCGGGATTTGAACCCGGGACCTATTCCTTACCAAGGAATCGCTATAGCCTCTAAGCCAAGGCGGCATAAAACCAATATACTTTCTTGTTTTAATAAATTTATTATATTTAGGTAAATACAGATTTACCATTTTTAAATCTGTGTTTTTGTTTGATTGCAGTTTGGCAATCAAATTTTTGGTGAGAAATTTTGTTTTTACTGTAAAAATAGAAACAAAAA
>CAZYCK010000058.1:0-6014 GCA_964646055.1 uncultured Thermoplasmatales archaeon
TGTAATAGTTCTTTTTGGGCTGAAGCACTTTTTCTTTTGAAGAAAAAGGGCTCAGCTCAGGTTTTTATATATAAAAAAAATTACGTGATATGGAAAGAATATTTATAGGAGTTGCATGGCCTTATGCTAATGGCTCTCTTCATCTCGGGACTCTTGCAGGAGCTTTATTGCCAGGGGATATTTTTGGAAGATATAATAGAATGAAAGGTAATGAAGTTTTAATGGTATCTGGAAGCGACGAGCATGGCACACCTATAACGCTTACTGCTGAAAAAGAAGAAAGAGAACCAAAAAAAATTGTGGATAGGTATCATGAAGAACATGTAAAAAATTTAAAAGAACTTGGAATAAAATTTGAAAACTTTTCCAGAACAAGCAACGAATTTCATAAGAACGTCGTCAAAAATTTTTTCCTAAAACTTTATGAAAAAGGCTATATTTATCCAAAAAAAATAAATGCTTTTTTCTGTCCAAAATGCAATCGCTTTCTTCCTGACAGGTATATAGAAGGAAAATGCCCATACTGCGGCGGCAGGGCGAGGGGCGACCAGTGCGAAGAATGCGGCGCCACCCTTGAGCCGACTGAATTGATAGACCCAAAATGCAAGATATGTGGAAGCACACCCATTTTGAAAGAAACTGAGCATCTTTTTTTTAAGTTATCTTCATTTGAAGGGCAGTTGTTAAAATGGCTTAAAGGAAAAGAATACTGGCGTGATAATGTCTTGCAATTTACATTAAATTTCATAAAATCTGGACTAAAAGATAGGGCAATAACACGTGATTTGAAATGGGGGGTGGAAGTGCCATTGAAAGGATATGAAAATAAAAGGATTTATGTATGGTTTGATGCTGTAATTGGCTATTTATCTGCTTCAATGGAATGGGCTGAAAAAATTGGGAAAAAAGATGAATGGAAAAAATGGTGGATGGAAGATGCAAAGCATTATTATTTCCTTGCAAAAGATAATATACCTTTTCATACAATTATATGGCCTGCAATGTTGATGGCTCACGGAGATTTAAATTTACCTTATGATGTGCCTGCAAATGAATACCTTTTGCTTTCTGGAAAACAATTTTCAAAATCAAGAGGCATAGGAATATGGATTCCTGATATATTGAAAAAATTTGAGGCTGATACTATAAGATATTATCTTTCAATAAACATGCCAGAAAAACACGATACAGACTGGAAATGGGATGACTTTGTAGCAAAAATTAACAATGAACTGGTAGCAGTTTATGGAAATTATATTCATCGTGTTCTAACATTTGTATATAAAAATTTTGGGAAAATTCCTTCAGGAAATGAAAATGAAGGAAAAGAAACATGGAATGAAGTTGTAAAAAACATAAAAGGAATTGGAGACAGCATTGAAAAATGCCATTTTAAAGAAGGCATGAAAAAAATAATGAAAATAGCCCAGCTTGGAAATCAATATCTAAATTCAAGCAAACCATGGGCTTTAATAAAAGAAGATAGAAAAAAATGTGGATATGTAATGCATTTATGCACAAGAATAGTAAGAAGTCTTGCCATTGTTTCATCACCATATATGCCTATAACATCAAATAAAATATGGAAAATGATTGGTTATAATGATGATATCTATACCCACAAATGGGATGATGCATTAAATGACATTGAGGAACAAAGCATAGAAAAGCCATTTCCATTATTCAAAAAAATTGAATTAGCTGATATAATTGAAGAACCTTTTTCAAAACTTGATATAAGGGTTGCAAAAATAATTGAAGCAAGGCTTCATCCAAATGCAGATAAGCTTTATGTTTTGGATATAGATGTTGGCTCATTTGGAAAGCGTAAAATAGTTGCTGGATTGAAAGAATGGTATAGCATTGACGATTTAAATGGAAGAAAAATATTATTGCTTGCCAATTTAAAACCAGCTAACTTAAGAGGAATAAAATCTGAAGGCATGCTGTTAGCTGCTGATGATGGAAAAAGAGCATATCTATTGATACCAAATGATGAACCAGGAAGTAAAGTTTATATCGATGGATTGAAAAGCAACCCTGCAAGGGAAATTAGCTATCAGGAATTCAGAAAAATAAAAATTTTAACTAAAGATGGAAAAGTTGAATATAAAGGCAGATTTCTGAAAGATGGAAAAGGATGTATAAAAATTGATGGAGAAGTTGGTGATGGGCTCATAATAAGATAAAAAAGGTTGTTTAACTTTTTCATCAACCAAAGTTTTTTTAACAGTTGTTGCATACATTACCAAATGCTGAAAGAGATTATATTTCATGGGAGAGGCGGGCAAGGGGCTGTCACTGCTGCCAATATAATGGCAAATGCTGCCTTCAAGGACGGAAATCTTGGCGTACAGGCATTTCCTTTTTTTGGAGCAGAAAGAAGAGGGGCTCCAGTCAGAGCTTTTGCGAGAGTAAGCGATAAAGAAATTTATCTAAGAAGCCAGATAAAGGAGCCAGATATAGTTGTTATTCTTGATACCGGCTTGATGGATGTTGTAGATGTAACATCAGGACTAAAAAAAGAAGGAATAATTTTGATTAACAGCCATTTAAAACCATCTGATTTCAATCTTCCTTATAAAGTTGCTACAGTAGATGCTACAAGCATTGCATTGGAACAAAAATTACTCGTTGGAGGCATACCTGTTGTCAATACAGCCATAGTTGGTGCCCTTGCAAAATTTACAGATGTGAGTATAAAATCTGTGAAAGAAGCAATAAAAGAAAGATGGCACGGCAACGCAGGAGAAAGAAATGCTAAGGCGGCGGAGCTTGCCTATGAAAAGGTGATATCATGAGCATGGAAACTGCGATATCTTATCCTACAGAAGGAGGAATGGGAAAAACTGGCTCCTGGCGTGTTTTTAAGCCCATTATAGATGAAAGCAAATGCATAAAATGCTGGCTCTGCTGGGTTTATTGTCCTGAAGGAGCAATAACTAAAGAAGAATATCCTAAGGTGGATTATGATTACTGCAAGGGTTGCGGCATCTGCGCCAATGAATGCCCTGTTAAAGCAATAAAAATGGTGAGGGAGGAAAAATGAAGATAATAGATACTGCAAACCATATTGCTGCTTTGGCTGCAAAAATGGCTAAGCCGGGCGTTGTAGCTGCATATCCTATAACACCTCAAACGACAATTGTTGAAAGACTTGCCAAATATGTTGAAGAAGGTGAGTTAAATGCTGAATATATAAGAGTTGAATCAGAGCATTCTGCAATGGCGGCATGTATAGGAGCAGCTGCTACAGGAGTGAGAACTTTTACGGCAACCTCCAGCCATGGTTTGCTTTTAATGCATGAAATGGTTCATTGGGCTGCTTTATCAAGATTGCCAATTGTCATGGTGAATGTAAATCGCGCTATTGGCCCTGGATGGAATATATGGAGCGATAGCAACGATTCAATGGGGCAACGAGATACAGGATGGATTCAATTTTATGCTTCAAGCAATCAGGAGGTATATGACAGCATAATTCAGGCATATAAAATTGCTGAAAACAATGATGTAATGCTTCCCGCAATGATATGTTATGATGGATTTATTTTGAGCCATACATCAATGCCAGCTTACATTCCAGAACAAAAAGAAATAGATGAATTTCTGCCAGAATTTCATTCAATGTGGAGCTTAGATGTTGATAAGCCAATAACTCATGGAAATATAATTCAACCAGATGATTATATGGATGTTCGCTATTCAATGAATCAAGCAATGAAAAACGCAAAAAAAATTATAAAAGATGTTGGAGAAGAATGGGGAGAAAAATTTGGAAGGAGCTATGGCCTAATTGAAGAATATAAATGCGAAGATGCTGATTATGTTATTGTTTCAACTGCTGCAATAGCTTCTGAATCAAGATTTGCGGTTGATAAATTAAGAGAAAAAGGGAAAAAAGCTGGGCTTGCCCGCCTTCGTGTTTTCCGCCCATTTCCTAAAGAAATGCTTAGATATGATAAAATGATTGTCATAGATAGAGCTGTTTCTTTAGGACTTGGAGGCATAGTTTATAATGAACTGAAAGACAATGGCAATGTTTATGGATTCATAGCTGGATTGGGGGGCAAAGATGTAAATTATAAGGATATAATGAGAATGTATGAACTCGCAGAAAATGGAAAGCACGGCTGGTATGGAATTGAGGTGAAATAATGGTATCGATAAAAAAATTTCCAGAAGAGGAATATGTTTTAAAAGGAACTGCTGCTTGTCCAGGCTGTCCAATAACCATTGCTCTTAGAACCGCTTTAAAAGCATTGGGCAAAAAAACAATATTGATTATCCCTGCTTCATGCAGTGCAGTTGTCCAAAGTCTTGTTCCAAAAACTTCATTTGGTGTTCCAACACTGAATATTGCCTTTGCTGCTTCAGCAAGTGCCGCAAGTGGCGTAGCTGCTGGTTTAAAAATGCTTGGGAAGGAAGATGTAACACCTGTTGTGTGGGCTGGCGACGGCGGAACTTATGATATAGGCATCCAAGCTTTAAGTGGGGCATTTGAGAGAAGGGAAAACTTCATTTACGTCTGTTATAATAATCAGATGTATTCAAATACAGGCATACAGAGGAGCGGAGCCACACCTTATGGCGCATGGACAACGACAACATGGACTGGAAAGAAAGAGATGCAAAAAGACCTTGGAGAAATTGTTCTTGCACATCATATTCCTTATATTGCAACAGTAAGCATAGCATATATTGATGATTTATATGATAAAATGAAAAAGGCAAAAGAAATTCATGGTCCAAGATATATTGAAATTCTTGCTCCTTGTCCTCCTGGTTGGAGATTTGACATGAGTAAAACTGTTGAAATTGCACGCTTGGCTGTTCAAACTGGGGCATGGGTTCTATATGAGGCGATAAATGGAGAGGTAAAGCTTACAAGTTACAGCAAAATGTTGTTAAAAGGAAAAGAGAGAAAACCAATAGAAGATTATCTCAAGCTTCAAGGTCGTTTCCACAATCTTACAGAAGAAGACATTAAAAAAATTAAATCTGCAATAGATGAAAAATGGAAATATTATAGGAAGATATATAAAGAAAAATAATAACTCTCGTTCCTTTATTCCATTGCTTATCTTATTTAATTCTCTTGAAACCACGTCTTGCAAATGAAAGAAAAGAATAAAATGAGCATTTTAACGGATGAATAAAATTATAATTGGCTTCAACGCTTGTTCTTTTTCTCAATATTTCTTCTATAATATCATCTATACTATCTACATTTGCATTTACAATTGTATATGCTTTGCCCGCCGCCCATAGATAATGGGCATCGCTTCCTGCTGTTATTGGGAGGCTACGTTTTTCTGCATATTTTCTTGCCATTTTATTTTGCTTTGGAAAGCATCTTGCATTTATCACTTCCACGGCATCTATTTTGTCAATGTTTGGCTTCATGAAACGGAATGGATGAGCTATTATTGCAATGCCTCCCTTATCATGTATTTCTTCTATTGCTTCATTTGCTGCCCTGCTTTTTATTTCTTCTTTAATTCCTATAGCAAGTATGTGCCCACCATTTGTTTTTATTTCTTCCCCTGGTATTATAATAAAATCTTTTAATTTTAGATTTAATGCTCCTTTTATTGTATCATGGTCTGTTATAGCCATTCCTTTAAAACCATTATTTTTCAAAAATTTTGCAATTTTTTCTGGCTCTTCTCTTCCATCCAAAGAATATTTTGTATGAATATGTAAATCAAATTTCATTTATTATCTATTACACTAATACATGTTAAAAGAGCTGGCTTTCCTTCCCATTCTATTTTTTTGGATATTGCCTCTATCTTTATTATTTTTCCATCTTTTCTTTTTATTCTGTAATATGTTGGCTTTCCTTCTCCCTTTCCTTTAAGTTTTTCTTCCATTTTCTTCAAAATCTTTTCTTTATCTTCTTCAACAACCAAACTATCGACTTTCTTCCACATTAATTCTTCTGGCGTATATCCACTTACTGTAGCAGATTTATTTATAAATTTTATTTTTCCATTTTGAATTACACTAAC
>CAZYCK010000059.1:0-6010 GCA_964646055.1 uncultured Thermoplasmatales archaeon
TAAAAAAAATAAAAGTAAAGAAGAAAAGCTTTGATGAAAAAGTTGATGATGTTAAAAAAATCTTAAATGAAGTGGAAGAAAAAGTTATTTCAAAGCAGAATGAAATCGAAAAATTAGAAGAAGAAAAAGAATATTTGAATTCAAAACTTGAAAAATTAGAGTATCTATCAATTTTTGATATTGATTTATCATGGCTTGGGAAATCAAAATATTCCATAATCAAATTCGGAATATCATCAAAAGATTTAGAAATTTCTGATAAAGTGCATATTTATAAAAAGCCGCTCGAGAAAGAAAAAAATAAATGGGCTGTTCTTGTTGTTGCTCCCTCTTCAATGGAAAAAGAAATTTCTAGGCTAAAAATAGAAGAAATTTTTGTTGAAGGAAAAGGAAGAGCAGTTGATTTAATAAAGAAAACAAAGAAAAAAATTGAAGATATAGAGTCAAGAAAAAAAGAAATAATAAATGAAATGAGAGAAATTTATAAAAGTAAAAAAATAGAATTGCTTGCTGCAAAGGAAGAAATTGGAATTGAAAAAAAAGAGAAAGAGATACAGCAAAATTTTGCTGAAAGTGAATTCACATTTCTTATAGAAGGATGGACGCTAACTGAAAATGTTAGTAAGTTAAAAAAAATTGTTGAAAATGCTACAAACAAAAAATGTGCATTTCATTTCAAAAAAGCTAATAGAAGCGAGAATGCCCCAATACATTTAAAAAACCCAAGATGGGCTAAACCATTTGAAACGTTCCTTGAATTGTTTTCATTACCAAAATATAATGAAGCAAATCCGACCATATTTATTGGCATATCTTTCATAATTTTTTTCTCTTTCATGCTTGGAGATGCTGGCTATGGTTTAATCATATTTTTGCTTTCATTGGCTGCCTATTTAAAGTTTAAAAGAAAATCATTAAAGCAATGGTCATTTGTAGGTATATGGCTCGGCTTAGGAAATTTATGCACTGGCTTTCTTTTCAATGGATTTTTTGGTGATTTTATTCCACGCTTTGTATATAACAATCCTGATAAAGAGTTGTATCATATCTCTATTGCCGGCATATCTTTACCAATAGATGCAATTCATAAGCCTGTTGTCATACTTGCAATAGCTCTTTTCCTTGGTTTAATCCATCTAAATACTGGCTTTGTATTAGGAGCATATCAGAATTGGAAAAGAAGACATATAAAAAAAATATTTGAGCAACAGATTCCATGGTTTTTACTGCAAATCGGCGGCGGCATGCTCGTCGGCGCTTCCTTACTGAATTTATGGAGCCTTGGTAGTGGAGAAAAAATTTTTGCTGGATTGCTAACTATCATCGGCTTAATATTTCTTTTCAAGGAAGGCGGCGCCCTTGGCTTTTTTGATTTGACTGGCTATCTTGGAGATTGGCTTTCTTATGCCCGTTTGCTTGCTCTTGGGCTTGCAACAGCCGGCATGGCTCTCGCTTTCAACATCGTTTCACAACTTTTGCCAACAATCATTCCTTACATTGGCATTATTCTTGTCCCTATTGTGCTTGTGATAACCCATATTGCAAATTTATTGATTCAATCTTTAGGCGCCGCCATACATGCTCTTCGCTTGCAATATGTTGAATTTTTCAACCGTTTTTATGAAGGAGGGGGAAAAAAATATAAGCCATTTTCGATTTCCAGAAAATATACGGAGGAAATAAAATGAAAAACTGGAAAATAGTGATAGCTGGAATAGGGATATTAATGCTGCTTGCGATGCCATATGCAATGGCAGCCGACAATGGTAGTCCAAATGAAGGAAAGGTAAAGACAAATATAATAATAGGATGCATGCTTGCAGTTGTAATTGCTGGAATAGCATCCTCTATTGGACTTGCCATAGCAGGAACTTCTGCTATTGCTGTAACAGCTGAAAAACCGGAATTGTTTGGTCGCCTACTTGTTCTGCAAGTTTTACCAATGACTCAATCTGTATATGGATTGCTTACCGCCATATTGTTGATGATGGGTGCTGGTTTGCTTGGAGGGGCTCCTAAAACAACACTCACGCCTTGGATTGGAATGGCTGCAATATGGACTGGCGTTATCGTAGGACTTACTGGCTTATCTGCAATAAATCAAGGAACAATAGCTTCTGCTTCTATAGCATCTGCTGGAAGAAATCCTGAAGTTGCTGCTCGTGGTATAATATTTACAGTTATGCCAGAAACAATAGCAATATTTGGTTTGCTTGTAGCTATATTGCTAATGAGTGGATTAGGCTTGCTGTAGGAATATAATGGCAATACAGGATTTGATTCAGGAGATAAAAAATCAGGCTGACAAAGAGATAGATGAAATTATAAATGAAGCAAAAGAAGAAGCAAAAAAAATTATAAATGAAGCAAGGAATAAAGCAAAAGAAGAAGCAAAAAAAATAGAAGCAAATGGGCAAAAACAAGCAAGCATTGTTAAAGGAAAAATCCTTGCAATGGCAAGAAGGAAGGCAAATAAACATATAATAGAAGCAAAGGAAATGGTTATTCAAGAATGCATTGATGAAGCAAAAAAAGAACTTAAAAATTTGAAGGGAAAGAAATACGAAAATTTTGTTGAAAAATCAATAAAAGAAGCAATGAATGAGCTAAAAGATTGCTACATTTTAGCCTCCAGAAAAGATGATGAAAAAATAGCAAAAAAAATTGGAATTGAAGCGAGAGGAAAAATCAATGCTATAGGAGGAGTTATAATAAAAAGTAAAGATGGCAGCAAAGAAATTGATGCAACTTTTGATTTTCTTTTAGAGAAGAAGAAAGAAGAAATCAGAATCAAAATTGCGGAGAAACTATGGAAATGATTGAAATATTTGAGATGGGAATTGGTGCAGCTGTAATAGCAATTGTTGCAAAAATGTTGCCATCTCTCGCAATAGCATCAAAATTTTCCTATTCAAATGCAAAGTTCAGCGCCATACCAAACACTTTTATAAAAGAAAAAGAAATTTCAAGGTTGCTTGAATCTGATAGTATAGAAGATCTTAAAAATGCCATAATCAGCAGAGATTTTGTTCTAAAAGGAGAAAATGCAAATGAATTGCAGAAAAGTATTGATGAAAGCCTTGTAAAAATAATAAAAATGGCAAGAGATGATTCTCCAAAAAATGTTAAAGAATTTTATAATGCATATATAAAAAAAATTGACAGCTATGAAATTAAAAATGTTGTAAGAGCCATCATTGAAGGAAAAGAAATAAAAAATAATGCAATTCTGGAAAAAACAAAAGAAATGATTGATAAAATTAAAATGGCTGAAAGAGAAGAAATTAATCCAATTTTTAGAGAATATGGATGGAATATAGATATAAACAAACCAATTGAAGAGCTGGAGAGAAATATTGAAAAGCAGGCTATAAAATTTTTGACTGATGTTAAATTGCCTTCATCATGTATAAAAGCAAGGGACAGATTTGCAAAAACTTTGATTGATGTTTTAAATCTAAAAGCAATATTGAGAGGAAAATATTATGATTTGCCTATATACCTATATGGAGAAGGATGGGAATTGCCGATATGGAAATTACATGAATTAATGAAAATAGATTCGATAAGTGAAATTGTTTCAACATTGGAAGGAACATCATATTTTTCATGCTTGAGAGATGCAATAACTGATTTTGAAAAGGAAGGAGTTATAGCATTTGAAAAATCTCTGGATAAGCATTTGCTCAAAGTTTCAAGAGAAATAGCCAATGAAAATCCTCTTGCTTTAGGGCCTGGCATAAGATTTATAGTTGAAAAAGAAATGGAAGCAAGAAATTTGAAGATTGTTGCAAAAGCAATAGAAGAAAATATACCATCTTTAGCAATGCAATTGGTGGTGGTTGAATGAAAATTGCATGTATAGGTGATGAAGATACTGTTGCCTTGATGCGCCTTGCTGGGGTTGATCATTGTATTGTAGCCGATGATGTTTCGAGACAGTTTGATGAATTGGTTAGAGATGAAGAAATTGAGATTTTGGTGATAAATGAGAAATATGCTGAAAAAATTAGAGATAAAATTCTTTCATTCATGCTTTTAAATGATAAGCCAATCATAGTTGAAATTCCAGATAAGAAAGGGAAAATAAAAGAGAGAAAAGAAATTATAAGGAAATTTATTGTTAGAGCAGTAGGAGTTGATGTAGGGGAATAAAATGAAGGGAAAAATAATTAATGTTGCTGGGCCAGTTGTCAAGGCAAAAGGAATGAAAGGAGCAAAGATGTATGACCTTGTCAAAGTTGGAGAGGAAAAGCTCATAGGAGAAATAATAGAATTGAAGGAAGATAGAGCTACAATACAGGTTTATGAAGATACAACAGGACTCAAGCCTGGAGATGAAGTAATAAATACAGGAATGCCTCTTGCCGTTGAGCTTGCTCCTGGGTTGCTCACATCAATATATGATGGAATTCAACGACCGTTGCCAGACATAATGAAAAAGACTGGTGATTTTATTGCTAGAGGTGTTGAAGCATATCCAATAGATAGAAAGAAAAAATGGGAATTTGTTCCTGTAGTAAAAAAGAATGATAAAGTCATTCATGGAGATATTCTTGGAGTTGTTAAAGAAACACCGATAGCAGAGCATCGTGTCATGTTGCCAATAGAGATTGAAAAAGGAGTTATTACAGATATTAAAGAAGGAAAATTCAGAATTGAAGATACAATCGCTACGGTAAAAGTAAATGGAAAAGAAAAAGACATAAAAATGCTTCAGAAATGGCCAGTCAGGCAAGCTCGTCCATATAAAGAAAAATTACCGCCAGTCCTGCCTTTAATAACAGGGCAACGTGTATTTGATACATTTTTCCCAATAGCTAAGGGAGGCACGGCAGCCATCCCCGGCGGCTTCGGAACAGGGAAAACTGTTTCACAGCATCAGCTGGCGAGATGGAGTGATGCCGATATTGTGATTTATATTGGCTGCGGAGAGCGTGGAAATGAAATGACAGAAGTTCTGCGTGATTTTCCAAAATTGAAAGACCCAAAGACAGGTCGTCCTTTGATGGAAAGAACAATATTAATAGCAAATACATCAAACATGCCTGTTGCTGCAAGAGAAGCTTCGATATATACTGGCATCACGTTAGCAGAATATTATCGTGATATGGGCTATAGTGTGGCTTTGATGGCAGATTCAACAAGTAGATGGGCTGAAGCTTTAAGAGAAATTTCTGGAAGACTTGAAGAAATGCCTGGTGAAGAAGGTTATCCTGCATATCTTGCATCCCGTCTTGCTCAGTTCTATGAAAGGTCTGGAAGAGTGGTTGTTTTATCAAGCCACAAAAGAGAAGGAAGTATATCAGTCATAGGAGCTGTTTCCCCTCCAGGCGGAGATTTTTCAGAACCTGTTACACAAAATACACTGCGTATTGTGAAAGTCTTCTGGGCTCTTGATTCTGATTTGGCAGACAGAAGGCATTTTCCTTCTGTTAATTGGCTTCGCTCCTATTCTTTATATTTAGATAGGGTCAAAGGATGGTGGGAAGAAAATGTTGGAAAAGACTGGCTTAAATTAAGAAATGAGGCAATGGCCTTGCTTCAAAAAGAAGAAGAATTGCAAGAAATTATTCGCCTCGTTGGCCCAGATGCTTTGCCACCTTCAGACAGAGTTATTTTAGAAGGAGCACGAGTTATAAGAGAAGATTTTCTCCAACAAAATGCATATCATGAAGTCGATACTTTCTGCCCCTACAAAAAACAATATGAAATGCTTCGTATAATGATAAAGTTTTACCATTTGATGAAAGAAGCCATTAAAAAAGTTTCTTTTGAAAGATTGAAGGAATTGAAAAGTAGGGAAGCAATAGCAAGAATGGCTACAACTCCAAATGAAGAATGGGAAGAAAAATTCAAGGATATAGAGAAGAACATGGAAAAGGAATTTGAAGAATTAATAAAATAGATTTAAATAACAGTATGCTTATTAAAATAAGCAGGGGTAGCCGAGCCAGGCCAAAGGCGCAGGCTTGAGGGGCCTGTCCCGTAGGAGTTCGCGAGTTCAAAT
>CAZYCK010000060.1:0-5992 GCA_964646055.1 uncultured Thermoplasmatales archaeon
TCATTATTTCATTTGTAGAGGAAATCGCCAATCAATTCCAATTGTTCTAAATCCAATCTTTGGGATTGGCGGAAGGCGTCGTTTATGCTCGTTTTTCCTCACCATCTCATATATTCTTTCAACTTCTTTTACATCAATGCCCACAAAATCAGCTATTTTTTTTAACCCCATTTTTGTTTCTATTCCATATAAAATTTTATCAATCTTTTCATAGGGTAGCCCCAATTCTTTCTCATCTGTTTGCCCTTTCCACAAGCCAGCAGTCGGAGGCTTGCTTATTATCTCTTCAGGCAATTTCAAATACCTTGCAATCTGATAAACCTGTGTTTTATACAAGTCGCCAATCGGCATGAGGTCGGAGCCGCCGTCCCCATATTTTGTGAAGTATCCCAATAGCAATTCAGTTTTATTTGATGTTCCGCATACCAAGGCATCTATTTTATTTGCATATTTATATAAATATACCATTCTTATCCTTGTTTTTATATTTCCTAAAGCAATTTTATCAATTTCTTCTTCATGGCTTACTAGAGAATGAATTATAGATGATATATCAATAATTTCATAGCTTACCTTTAAATTTTTTGCAATCATGCGAGAATGTTCAAAATCATTTAATGGCGTGGCTGTTTCTGGTAAAAAAATTGTAAATACGTTTTCATTTCCAATAGACATTGAGGCAAGTTTTGTCACAAGAGATGAATCTATCCCTCCTGATAAGCCAATAACAAGCCTGTTTTTTCCAGCTTTTTCAACATATTCCTTTATAAATTGGGTTATTTCTGTAACGACTTCTTCTTCATTTATTTTTAGCATGCAAAAGATTATATTGTAATTCAATTTATTTCTTGCGATGAAAATAGCTGATATAAACATTGAGCCGAAAGTTGGCAACAAAAAAAGAAATATAAAAAAAATGATTAAATTCATTGAAAAAGAACAAGCGGATATGTATGTTTTTGGTGAGCTTTCTTTAACAGGATATATGTGCAAAGATGAATTTTATAAACTTGCAGAAGGCGTGGATGGAGAATCAATAAAGGAAATGGTGGAGATTGCAAAGCAGAAAGATGCATACATAATCTTTGGAATGCCGTTTAAAGAAAGAGCAGGAATAATATATAATGCTGCTGTAATTGCAATGCCAACTGGCTTCGGAATATATAAAAAAAATTATCTTGCAAATTTTGGGCCGTTTGAAGAAAAAATTTATTTTGGAGCTGGAAAGGATGCACCAGTATTCAATACAAAATTTGGTAGAGTTGGCATGTGTATATGTTATGATTTATTCTTTCCAGAATTAATGAAAGCAATGACATTAAAAGGGGCGGATATTATAACATGTATATCAGCATCTCCTTCTGTAACCCGTCAATATTTTGAAAAAGTTCTTCCAGCAAGAGCAATAGAAAATACATCCTTTGTTATATATTCAAATATTGTAGGCGAAGAAGAAAATCTAATTTTCTGGGGCGGAAGCCAGATCTACAGCCCAAAAGGAGGATTACTTGCAAGGGCAGAATATTTCAAAGAAGATTGTATTGTTTATGATATTGATTTGTCGTTATTAAAAGAAGCAAGAATAGCAAGACCAACATTAAGAGACACCACTACTGACATATTTTTGGATTTATATAATATTGCAAGAAAAAAAGAGATTTTCAATAATGATGTTAAAATTGGATTGAAGATAGGCAAGAAAGCAAAAGGCATATGGAATGAAATCGATGTTTATGGAAATGATGATGTTGCATTTGGAATAAAATTGGCTACGAATTGCGAAAAAATTAATGTAATTCAAAGCAATGAAATAAAAGCAATTTTTAAAGGAAAAGAAAAGATAGAGATAACCAAAGACGCCATAGAAGAATCAAAAACTTAAATATCTAAATTGTATCATCTACCATGCCTTATGATTATGACATTGCCATCATAGGGGCTGGGGCGGCTGGTTATAGCGCTGCCATATATGGTGGCAGGAGTGGAGCAAGCATTGTCATATTTGATAAAGGAATGGGTGGAGGGCTAACAAGTGAGGCTCCTGACATAGAAAATTATCCTGGATTTAAAAGAATAAAGGGGCCAGAGTTGATGGAAAAGATGAAGGAGCATGCTTCTCAATATGCAGAAATGAAGTTTTTGGAAGAGGTCAAGAATTTAAAAATTTTGGATGATGGTGTTGAGGTGATAACTTCAAATAAAAATTATAAAGTTGGAGCAACCATATTATGCACTGGGACAGAATATAAAAAATTAGGGATAAAAGGAGAGAAGAAATTTGAAGGATTGGGTGTATCCTATTGTGCAACATGTGACGGCCCCCTTTTTGTTGGGAAAAAGGTTGCTGTTATTGGAGGAGGAAATACAGCAGTTACAGAAGCAATTTATTTAAAAGATATTGGATGCAATGTTACCCTTGTTCATAGAAGAGAGCAATTAAGAGCAGAAAAAGCTCTTGAAATTGAGGCAAAAGAAAAAGGAGTGAAGTTTATATGGAATAGTGTTGTTGAAGAAATAATTGGCGATGAGATGGTTAGAGCAATAAAATTGAAAAATGTAAAAAATGGGGAAGAGAGCATAATGGAAACAGATGCAGTTTTTGTTTCAATTGGAGAAAAGCCGCAAAATAAACTTGCACTGGAAATTGGGATTGAATTGGATGAAAAAGGGTATATAAAAGTGGATGAAATGCAGAGAACAAATATAAAAAGAATTTATGCAGCTGGAGATGTTACTGGCGGTGTCCGTCAAATTGTTACAGCATGCGGCGAAGGAGCAAAAGCTTCTTTAGCGGCATTGGAGATAATAGGAAAAAGAAATCCATTTGTATAGATGCAATTAGCTCAATCTGATGTTTTTAGAAAAGTTTATAAATAGCAATGTATAATATAATGATGAGGAGGGGATGTTAAAAATTGCCTCCAACAATTTTTCTTTTTTCCCCTCCGATTTTTTAATTTTCATAATAATTAAATAATCTTGCTTTTTTCCAGTTTAATGGAATTTGGAGAGATAGAGCGTAAATGGCAGAAAAGATGGTTTGATTCAGGCATATATAAAGCAAAAAAGGAAAAAGGCAAAAAATTCTTCATCCATTTTGCATATCCAGGCATATCTGGTTATCTCCATGTAGGCCATATGCGTGGTTTTACCTATGCAGATATAATTGCAAGATATAAAAGAATGCTTGGTTATGATGTTATTTTTCCCGCTGGCTTTCATGCTACTGGCTTGCCAGCTGTTAGCCTTGCAAAAAAAGTTGAAAGGGGTGATAAAAATGTGCTTACTTACCTTCGCAATAATGGATGCCCTGAAGAAATTATAAAAAAATTGGCTGACCCCATAGAAGTTGTAAAATATTTCAGCAAAATTTATGTGGAAGAATATTGGAAAAAATTCGGTCTGCTTATTGATTACACTCGTCTCATGAATACTATCTCGCCTGGCTATAAAAAATTCATAAGATGGCAATTTCATAAATTAAATGAAAAAAAATTGCTTATTCAGAAGCCCCATTTTGCTCCATATTGTCCAAATTGTGGGCCCGTGGCAGTTGATAAATCCGAAACTGATATATCTCAAGGAGGGGATGCAGAAATACTTGAATTTGTTTTATTGAAATTCAAAATGAATGACTACATTTTGCCTGCCGCCACTTTGCGCCCTGAAACAATTTTTGGTGTAACCAATATGTGGATTAATGATTCTGTTGATTATGCGATTATAAAAGTTGGGAAAGAAAAATGGATTGTTTCCCAAAAAGCGGCTTTTAAATTACAACATCAATTAGAAGACGTTGAGTTTATTAAAAAAATTTCTGGTAGTTCGCTCGTTGGAAAGAATTGCACAGCTCCTTTAATAAATAAAGAAATTCCAATACTTCCTGCAAAATTTGTTAGCTTGGATGTTGCAACGGGCATTGTTATGAGTGTTCCAGCTCATGCTCCTTATGATTATATTGCTATTAAAGATTCAAAAGCAGATATTAAACCAATTGTAATTATAAAAATAAAAGGATATAAAATACCTGCAAAAGAAATTGTTGAAAAAATGAAAATAAAAAATCAAATGGATAAAGATAAACTTGAACAAGCAACTCAAACAATATACAAAGAAGAATTTCATAGAGGAATTATGAATGAAAATTGCGGAAAATATTCAGGCATGAAAATAAATGAAGCAAAAGATATGATAAAAAATGAATTCATTGAAAAAGGACTTGCAGGCATTATGTATGAATTTTCAAAGAAAGTTATATGCAGGTGCGGTGCAGAAGTCATAATTAAAAAAATACCTGACCAGTGGTTTATTAAATATAGCGATGAGCAGCTAACAGAAAAAAGCAAGGAGCATGTTGAGAACATGGATATATATCCTTATGAATATAAAGAGGAATTGCCAAAAGTATTGGATTGGTTTGGAGACAGAGCATGCATAAGGCGTGGCTCATGGCTTGGGACAGAATTTCCATTCAAAAAAGGATGGATTATTGAACCGATATCTGATTCAACTCTATATCCTGCTTATTATATTATCTCAAGATATGTAAATGAAGGTAGCATTGGCATTGATGAAATGAATAATGAATTCTTTGATTATGTTTTTTTAGGAATTGGCAAACCAAAAAATGAAATATGGGAAAAAATAAGAAAAGATTTTGAATACTGGTATCCTGTGGATATAAATCTTGGGGGCAAAGAGCACAAAACAGTTCACTTTCCTGTATTTATAATGAACCATGTTGCAATAATGAAAAAGAAGTATTGGCCTAAAGGAATTTTTGTAAATTGGTGGATAACGCAGCAGAGAGGGGAAAAGATATCAAAATCGAAAGGAGGGGCTGAACCAATACCAGGGGCAACAAAAAAATATGGTGTGGACGCCATGCGACTTTATTATGCCCACGCCTCCAGCCCTTTTGTTGATGTTGAATGGAATGATAGCTTGGTTGAGCAATATAAGAAAAGGTTAATCAAATTATATGATTTATTTGAAACATTGATAAATTTGAATGGAAAAGCCAGCAGCATTGACGCATGGATTGTGGCAGCATTCAATAAAGAAATTAAAGATGTTAGAAATGCAATGGATTACTATGAACTCAGAAAAGCATCAAATTCAATATATTTCAATATTCCTTCCATATTGCAATGGTATATAAAACGTGGAGGGAAAAACAAAAAATTGCTGGAAAGTATAATAAAAAAATGGATAAAAGCTATGGCTCCTTTTACTCCTCATATAGCAGAAGAAATGTGGGAAAAAATTGGAAATAGAGAATTTGTTACATTGGAAGAATATCCTGAAGCGGGGGAAATAAATTATGAATCCTTGATCGGCGAGGAATTGCTTAAAAAGACTATAGAAGATATAGAAGAAATAAAAAAAGTTGCTAAAATTGAACCAAAAAATATTTACATTTATGTAGCTCCAAAATGGAAATGGAATATTATTGATATTGCAGCAAAATTAAAAAAAGATGGGCAATTGAATATGAAAAATTTGATGACTGAAATTAAAAAATTGGACATAGATATGAAAGAAGCATCGAAGTATGCAATGCAAGTTATTGAAGAAATGAAGAAAAGAAATTTTTTAAGGATAAATGAGGAATATTATCTAAAACAATCAAAAGATTTTATCGAAAAGCAATCAAATGCAAAGGTTACAATATTTGGAGAAAGCGTTGGTTATGACCCAGCAAACAAAAGGAGATTTGCATTTCCATTGCGTCCAGCAATTTATATGGAATAGAATAACAAAATCTATATAAGAAAAAATATTTCATCTTATATGAAAAAAACTGTGTTGCTCATTTCATTGATATTAGTTATGATACCTGTTAATGCTCAGGAAGTTAATTATTATCTGCATGATAATGCAAGCCAGATATGCGAGGGAAAGTTAATGGATTCTTCAAGGCCAATGAGTAGCTATCCTGCTTATATTGACCTTGATGAAGGAGCTGCAATATGGTGTTCTCCTTCATTTA
>CAZYCK010000061.1:0-5970 GCA_964646055.1 uncultured Thermoplasmatales archaeon
TGAGCCTTTTAGAAAAAGCCTCGGGAAAAGCCCTTTTATGAAAAGCGCTTGCGGAAAATGTAATGATTTTCTTTGGGGATGAAGCACCTTTCTTTGCAGCCCTTTAGAAAAGGTCTGCACCCTAAAAAAATGTGTCAGTTCTTTTTGGGGTGAAGCACTTTTTCTTTTTTGAAAAGAAAAAGGGCTCAGGCTCAGGATTCTTTCCAATTTGTTATTAAAATTCCGATTGCAAATACAATGAAGGCAAATACAGTAATAATTATTGCATTCAACATGCTCGCATGAAAATTGTGATATATCATGGCATTTCTTAAACCTTCATTTACATAATAAAGGGGTAGAATTTTGGCAAAAACTTGGAGAAAATGAGGCATTATTTCTATTGGAAAGAAACTTCCTGCTAGGAACATCATTGGAAAATTGACCGCGCTGGCCGCCGAATCAGCTGTTTCTTCTTCATTTACAAATCGAGATATAATCATTCCTATACCAGTGAAAGCAAATGACGCTGATGTTATGATTACAATTACCATAAAATTGAATGAAGCTTTTACGTTAAATGCAATAATTCCAACAAGAATTATTGCAATAGCTGACAGAAAATTTATTATCAGCTGGTAAATCATTTTTGAAAAAATCCATTCGCTTCTCTTCATAGGTGTTGTGAGCAATTTTTTTAACAGCCCTCTTTTTTTATATTTAACATTTATTTCAATGCTTCCATATATTGCAGAAGTCATAACGGTCATGCCTATTATCCCAGGAATAAAAAAATCTATGTAATTGAAATTGTTTCCAGTAACATATTCTTCTTTATATCCTATAATTTCAGTTGCATTGTTTATTTTTAAATTCATTTCTCCTATTATGCTTATTAAAAATGATTTTATTGCAGAATTTGTTTCCTGTTTTGAAGGATCAAGATATAAAGTTAGATTGCATTTTTTTCCATATATTATTGAATCTTGGAATCCTTTAGGAATTTGAATGGCTGCATGTTCTTTTGCATATTCTTTTATATTTTTATTAGAATCTATCAATTTTACTTTTATTATATTTATATGGCTCATATTTTCTACAAAAAAGTGTGAAGCTGTGGAATTATCCATATCCTGAATGTATATAATGTAAGGCTCATTTCCTCCAGAAAAAATTTCTCCAAAAATAAGGATGAGCAAGATAGGAAATGCAAAAGTCCAGAATAAAGCGGCTTTATTTCTATACCAATTCTTTATACTTGCCTGAATATCGCCATATATCGCCTTTAAACTCATTTTAATCTTGCTCCTGTAAGTTTTAAAAAAATATCTTCAAGGTTGGCTCTTTTTATCTCTATTCTATCATATTTAATCCCTCTATTCTTTATTTTTTCCATCAATTCCGGTATCTCATTCTCTTCAGTTTCAATCTCAGTTAATTTATCTTTAATGCTTATGACTATTTTTGTTTTCTCTCCATATTTTTCTATTAATTCCTCAGGGCTTCCTATTGATACAATCCTTCCATTATGCATTATTGCAACTCTATCCGAAAGATATTCTGCTTCTTCCATATAATGTGTCGTCAAAAAAACCGTTTTCCCATCTTTCTTCAATTTTTTAATAACATTCCATAGGCTTCTTCTTGCAGCTGGGTCAAGCCCCGTTGTGGGCTCGTCCAAAAAAATAAGCTCTGGGTCTCCAACTAAAGATATGGCGACGCCGACGCGCTGCCGCTGTCCCCCAGATAAATTTTTATAGATTTCGTTTTCTTTTTCTTTCAATCCAACAATAGATATTATTTCATCTATGCTTCTATGATTTTTATATAGCCTGGAAAAATAAATCAGTGTTTCTTTAACTGTTAATCTTTCAAAAGACTGGAATTCTTGAGGTAGGACACCTATTTTTTCTTTTATATATCTATCATTTAAGCCTTTTCCAAAAATTTTTACTGTGCCTTCTGTTGCATTCCTTATTCCTTCAATTATTTCTACAGTCGTTGTCTTTCCAGCTCCATTTGGGCCAAGCAAAGAAAAAATTTCTGCTTCTTTTACTTCAAAAGAAATATTATCAACTGCAACAATGTTACCATACTCTTTTCTTAAATTTTTAACTTCAATGACATTCATTTCTCATAAATCCATTTCTCATCATCCATTTCATAGGTTATCAATTCATTCTCTTTAAACCACAATGAAATCTCTTTTTTTGCTGTTTCCTTTCCATCACTGGCATGTATTATATTTCTACCAATATTTTGAGCGAAATCTCCTCTTATTGTCCCAGCCATGGATTTTTGTGGGTCAGTTGCACCAACCATTTTGCGAACTTTTTCAATTGCATTCTCTCCTTCTAAAACCATAGCCAATACAGGGCCAGAAGTTATATATTTTATAAGCCCATCATAAAAATTCTTTCCTTTATGAACTTCATAATGTTTTTCTGCAAGTTTGTTTGACACAGATAAAAATTTCATCGCAACAATTTTCAAGCCTGATTCTTCAAATCTCTGGATTACTTTACCAATTAGCCTTCTTTGCACGCCATCCGGTTTTACCATAACGAATGTTCTTTCCATTTTAAGATTTCCTAAATAAATTTGTCCATCTTATTTTTTTAGGGTCTCTCCTTGTTTTAAGCATGTTTTTTCTGCATTTACTTGAACAGAAATAAAGAATTGTACCATCTTTTTTAACATACATCATGCCCGTGCCAGGCTCAATTTCTCTGCCGCAAAATGAACATTTTCTTGCCATTATTTCACACTCAACCTTTTGGCTTCTCTTTCTGCTTCTCTTAGCATTAATATATCTCCAACTCTTACAGGACCTATAACATTCCTTGTGATGACTCTATTTTTATCCTTTCCTTCCAAAATTTTGACCCTAACCTGAATGACCTCTCCGCACATTCCTGTTCTTCCAATTATTGTGACAACTTCAGCAGGTATACCTTCAGCCATTTTAACCCTTTATACCTTTAATTTTTTTAATTATTTCTTCAATCATATCTGAAGCTTCACCGCCATCAACTATTGCCACAGAAGCAGAAGCAACTCCTAAACCTGCGGCTCTGCCGAGTTCTTCTTTTGATGGAACATAAGCATAAGGAATTTCTTTTTCTTCACATAAATATGGCATATGTGCCAATATTTCTTCTGGAGATACATCAGTTGCCATTACAACTAATTTTGCTTCCTGTCTTTCTACACTTTTTGTAACTTCATTTGTTCCTTTTCTAAGTTTTCCACTATCTCTTGCCTTCTCTATTGCTTCATATATGTTCTTTACCACTTCTTCCGGGGTTTCAAATTTTACATACGCTGGCATTTTTTCCGCCTCCTATCATAGGCAAAATGCAATATAATACCCATATATAAGCATGATGGTAGCGTCAGTGTCTCCAAAATTCAGCATCACTTCTTTTTCATTTCAACAAAAAGCCATTAAAAATTTTAAATACTTTTGTATTTACTAACATGAATCCATTTCTTAATCCCGTGTTTGCGGTAAGAGCAGCAATAGGTTATTATACCAATGTGAATAGAATTTTTAAAGAAAATAGAAAAGAAATGGATGCATATAGAAATAGAATGTTTAGAAAAATTTTCAAATATTCTTTAAAAGTTCCTCTCTATATAAAAAAATATAAAGAACATGGTGTCGATATAGATAAAATAAAAAATCTTGACGATTTAGATAAATTGCCATTCATAACGAAAGAAGATTTGAGAGATGCATACCCTGATAAATCTGCTCCAGAAGGATTTAAAGGGCATACTCTTATAACATCAGGTTCAACAGGAAAACCTGTAGCGCTTTGGATAGATAGCTATGGTTTCCTTCGCCAGTTATTTGGTTCTGTTAGAGAATTAAAAGCTCATGGATATAATTGGAGAAAGACAAGAATGTCCTTAATAGGAGATTATACAGGAAGCATGCAGGAGCCATATTATGATAATGTTGTATTAAGCTTAATGAAAGGCTCGGGAGTTGGGACAAAACATGTACAATTGTTAAATGTGAATGAAGACCCAAGGAATATGATTAAAAAAATAGAAAAATTCAATCCAGAAGTGCTGGCAGGCTATCCCGGGGCGCTTCGCCACCTTGCTTTTTTACGTGAGAAAGGATATGGAAATAAAATAAATGTTAATCTCGTCGGTTCATGTGGTGGGACTTTTGATGAAGAAACCAAAAAAATAGTCAGCAAGGCTTTTGATGCCCCTGTGTTTGATGTATATGGAGCTACAGAAGCTGGTCCAATAGCTTTTGAATGCGAGCGTGGAAAATATCACATCCATTATGATTTTGTCCATCTTGAATTTATAGATAACAAGGGTAATCATGTTGAAAATGAACCAGCACATATTGCAGTAACAAGATTATATGGAAAAGGAACACCAATTATAAGATACGTTGGTATAGACGACATTGTGACTCCAAGTAAAGAAACATGTGATTGTGGAATTGACACGCCTTTAATAAAAAGAATAGAAGGAAGGAGTGGAAATTCAATAGTTCTCCCAGATGGAAAACTTGTGCCGCCTTCTGCTGTGATGTGGATTCCTGGAGAGATAGCCACAGAATTAAATTCGACAAAAATAAAGAGATTTCAGCTTCACCAATATAAGCCCGATGAAGTGGAAGTTTGGATTGTATTTGGAGATGGGAAAGGTCCATCAAAAGACAAGCTCAAGGATGAAATTGTAAAAAGATACGAAGAAAAATTTGAGCATAAAGTTAAGGTTATTGTAAAAGAAGTGAATGAAATAAAAGATGAAAACCCGCAGTCGCCCACGCCATTGGTTATATCAAAAGTGGAGTATAAAGACTGGCTCAAATGAGGTATGAAAATAATAGAAGCAAGGATTCCAAAAAAATTTTATAAGCATAAGCAAGTTTTAAATATCAATAAAATCTTTTCTTTTGATTAACATGGAAGAGGTATATGGTATTGAAGAATTAAAAGAAAATTTTGATAGGCTCATAGAAGAGATAGATTCAATAGTTAAAGGTTCTCATAGGGAGAAAGAAGCTTTAGAAAAGTTAAGAAAATTCATTTCAAAAGAGCAAATTGAAAGAATTGAAGTGATGATGGATTCAATGAAAAAGAGATTGAGCCAAGCAGAAGATAGAGCAATGACAGCATTACAGGAAGCAGAAAAGTATAAAAACGAGCTGGAGAAAGAACAGATAAGGCTTGAAAAATTATGGGATGCATATAAAAGACAGGAAGATGATTTTTTAGAAGTGAATAGGCAGGTAGATGCTTTAAAAGAAGAGATAAAGGCAAGGGAGGAGGAAATAGAAAGTCTTGAAAAGAAAATTGAGGAAATGGAAGAACTAAAAGATGATATAAATTTACTTGAAAAAATAAAAGGCGAGCTCGAAGAAAAAAATAAAGAGATGCAAGAAATTAAAGCAGAACTTGCAAGAGAAAGAGAAAAGAGGAGCAGTTTTGAAAAGGAAGCGGAGGAGCTAAAGCAGTACATTCCATATAAAAAGCAGGCTGAAGATTTGCAAGAAAAAGTGAAGGAGCTTGAGCCTTACAAAGCCTATGAAAAATATAAAGAAAAATATGATGAAATAGAAGAATTATATAGAAAAGAACAGGAAAGACTTGCAAAATTATATAAAGTATATGAAGACACAAAAAAAGAATTGGATGAAACAAAAAGTGAATTACAGAAATGGGAGAAATGGTATGAAGAAAACAAAGAATTCATCCAGGCGGCGGCACACGCCTTCAGCAATTTGAAGATGCCTGAGACTGGACTTAAACAATAGCTATTTTCTTTCCAAATCTTCTCCTCCATAAAATATCTGTTGTATTGTTGAATATAAATCTTCCATTCCATCCCAGTTTTCAGATGAAGTTGGTATAAGCAATGTATGTGCTTCCATTTCTTTTATAACATTCATTATCCCCTCACTTAGTTGATAATACAATGAAGGATGCTTTATTAATAAATCATCATGCAATCTTT
>CAZYCK010000062.1:0-5819 GCA_964646055.1 uncultured Thermoplasmatales archaeon
GTATAGAAAAGAATGTAAGAAAAACGCAGAAAAATTTGCAGGAAGTTAGCAATCATAGAAATTTTATGAAAGTAGTAGCAAATGATTTTGACCCATTGGTTGATATAAAAGTTACTTTTCTTTTAAAAAGAACAAGATGCATTAATGGAGACAGGCAATACAAAATAAAAATATACATTGATGGAAAAGAAAATGAAAGCATTTTTTCAAAAGATAGCATGCCATACTGGAAAGCGACGCAAAATGTTGATGACAGTAAGCAAATAGTGGAGATAAAAATAAAAATTGGGAGAGAAGAAAAACAGATTCATTATGACCTTGCTACAGGAAATTGGTATGGTGATGATTTTTTGATGGACGGCGACGGCTACGGGCATATAAAGATGAAAAATAATGAAATATGGTTCGATGTCTATTACAATGATTATGATGGCGATAATCTAACATATTGGGAAGAAACAAATATATATCATACAAGCCCTTATGAAGACGACAGCCAGAAAGATTTTGATAATGATGGCATACCATGTTGGTGGGAAGATAAATATGGATTTGACCCATTTAAATGGAATGATTTCAAAAAAGATGAAGACAACGATGGATTAAATGACTTTGAAGAATATTATATGAGCAAAAACCTTTCAGACCCATTTGCAAAGGACATATTCATAGAAGTTGATTATATGGATGGATATAAAATGCCTTATGAATCAATTGAAATGCTGTGCGATTCTTTTTCAAGGCATAATATAACAATACACATTTTTTTGGATGAAGAAGTTCCATATAAAGAAAGAGTTTATTACAATGATGTTAGAGACATATACTGGAAATATTTTCTCCATGAAGATATGAACAATATAAAACATGGGATATTTCATTATGCATTGCTTGCTCCATACAGCTCAATAAGACGCGGAGGTCATTGTTTTGTAGGATGGGACAATCTTGATTCTTTTGTTTTGGCTGGAAAATATATAAATAAATGGCGTGTTGGAGAAGGAAGAAAAATTGCTTATGCAAGTCTTTTCATGCATGAGCTTGGGCATACCTTGGGCTTATTTGAATATACATTCCCTGGTATAGATAATGAAAGTTGCAATGCTTTTTGGCTACGAGGCTATTGGATTTATCGCAATTATAAAAGTTGTTTGAATTATCGCTATGCTTTTCAGCTCGTTGATTATTCCAATGGCAAAAATGGGAGAATAGATTTTGATGACTGGGATAACATTGACCTAACTTTCTTCAAAAATTCTTACTATTATCCATAAATGCTATAAATGCCTGATTGAATCTTTATCTATCATAGCTTCCTCATTTTATTATATTCTTCAAAATATGGTTTTAAATCTATGTATTTCTTTGTCACTGTCGCTTCAAAATTTACTCTAGCTCTCTCATCAAATAGGTAAGGACCAGTCCCTCCCTATGTTTCGCAAGGATTTTTTCTATACACATGATTATCTACCTATAATATTTTAAAGGGTATTTATTTTTCATTTTTTTGTCTCATAATTTTATATACGTTGTCCTTATATCCCAACAATGCTTCCAGAACTTGCATCATTCATAGAGAAAAAACCAAAGACTGTCGTCGGTATAATAATTATAATAACAATTGTTTTTTCATCAGCAATTCCTTCATTGAAAACAGGAACATCAACAAAAGATTTCACACCTGATAATGAAATGGTTAGGGCCAGCAATAGAATAAATGAATATTTTGGAGCAAATACAGAGCCAGTAATGATTTTGTTATCTAACAGCAATGTTACAGATAGCAATTCAATAAAGGAGCAATATTCAATGGCAGAAAAAATAAAAAAAATTGATGGTGTTGATAGCATTGTTGGAGTTGCAACATTTGTGGCTTCGATGTGTGGAATGGAATATCAGAAAGATTTGATGGATTGTAGCAATGATGAAATAAAAAATGCCTATGAAGATTTGATGAAAGAGCAGGAAACAATCAAGGTTGATGACAAGACAGATGCAAGATATGGATTTGCTGACATAACAAATTTTGAAATGAGCAGCGATAACAAAAATATCAATATAACCATGGTTTTAAAAAATCTTGATTTACCAAAATTAACAAACGTTGAATGGTTCGTCTCATTCAAAAATAAAATAGACCCAGCGAAGCTTAACTTAACATACATAATATCTGCCCGCCTGCCCGCCTTATGGAATATAGGAAATGGAATAAAAAATAATATGGAAGGCATCGCAGGAAGGCAGCAGTCGGAACAACTTGAAACATATTTATGGATTGGTAGAGGAAAAAAATTTGTCGATTTCCAGCTTAATGCAAGCTCTTTTTTGAATAAATCCAGTAATGAAATTAGATTGATTATTCCAAGGAGTGAGTTATCAAAATATGGAATTGCTCCATCATTTGGAAATGCTTCTCTTCCTGCAAAATTATATGATATTGAGGCTGGAAGCAGGATTGCAATGATTCCATCGCCATTTTCATTTAGCTCAAGTTTAATAGAAAATTTCATAAAAATTATTGAAAGAAGTTATATTCTAAACACTTTTTTCAACAAAATTGTATCAAGAGCAAATATTTCAATAAATGAAATAGAAATGATGTTACAAAGCAGGCAAAGCATTTCATTAAATGATGTCAATAAAATATGGAAAAATATTGATAGTGTTGAAGTAAAAAATGAATTTTTGATAAAACAACCTTTTATGGGAGACATGAGAAATTCTGCTTTAATGTTTCTCTCATTTAATGGAAATGAGGCAAAAGCAACTTTAATGATAGCTGGAATAAATGGAAGCTTGGAAACAAATGCTATGAAAGATGTTAGTAAGAAAGTTGTTGAAATTGCAAGCAATTTTGATAGTTTCAATGTAGAAGCAACGGGCTCAAGCGTCATTTCTTATCAAATTGATGAACTTACAGGTAAATCAAATAAAATAATATTGCCAAGTATTTTCATAGCAATTATAATAATATTGCTCATAAATTTTAGAAAGCCTTCTTACATTGCACTTTCTTTAGGTGGGCTTACGATTGCCATAATATGGCTTTTTGGAACGATGGCTTTACTTGGAATAAAATTCAATACACTCGCCATTGCTTTGGTTCCATTAATAATGGGATTGGGTGTTGATTATTCTGTTCATATATTTCACAACTATTTAACTGAAATAAGAAGAGGGGCAAGCATAAAAGATGCGATCGTAATTTCAATAAAAGATGTAGGTCTTGCTTTAATACTTGCAACAATAACAACAGCTGTTTCTTTTCTTTCTTTCCTTTCAGCAAGCATACCAAGTTTGAGGGATTTTGGCATATTATCTGCTATAGGAATCGCATATACATTCATAATAGCAATAACATTGGAAGCGGCAATGAGATATATTCTTGATAAAAATAAAGACATTAAAATAAAAGAAAGCAAAAGCAGATTTTCAGCAGGAAAAATTATGGAACGGCTATCTGATTTATTGTGCAAAAATCCAATTAAAGTTCTCATTGTTTTGGGAATAATAACAGCAGGCATGGGAATAGCAGCAATCCATGTGACAACTTCTTTTAGCTTGGAAGAATTCATGCCGAAAGAAAGCCCTGCAATAAAAGCAATGGAGAAGATATCGAATTATTTTCCGTCAGCGAGTCAGGATCAGGAATATATTTTGATTGAAGGGAATGTTGCTACTGTAGATGCAATTAAAGGAATAAAAGAAACAATGGAAAAAATTGGTAATGATGCCTTTATAGCAAAATTGCCAGATGGGAGTATTAAGGCAAGTAGCATATATACAATAATAAATAATGCGATAAAAGAAAATGAAAGCATAAAATCAAGATTTCATATAGGAAATGATGGTCTGCCAGCAAGCGATGAAGACGTTGTTGCATTATACAATTATCTTTATAACAATAAAAAATATGGAATGGATGTAAAAAATGTTCTTCATAAAGATGGCGATAGATATGATGCTACAGTTGTTAGAATATATACAACTCTAACCACTTTAGAAAATAGCAATGAAAAAATGAAAGAATTATATAAAGATTTAGAAGGAGATGTAAGCAATTATGGAAATGCAAAAGCAATTGTAACAGGTAGCATGGTTCTTATTTATACCATAATGAAATCATTGACGAGCAGCCAGCTTAGTTCGACAATAGTGTGCATTATAATTGCAGGCATGGTAATTGTAATTGCATATAGAAAGCCATTGCTTGGCACATTTACAATGCTTCCTGTAATAATATCATCAATATGGATAATGGGAACAATATATATTGCCGGCTACAGTCTGAATGTAATGACTGTTATGATTACATCTCTAACAATTGGCTTAGGAATAACCTATGCAATACATGTTGTAGAACGCTTCCGCATGGTCGCAGACAAAACTGGAAATGTTATAAAAGCTGTTGAAGAAGCGGTCGGCAATACAGGCGGCGCCGTCCTGATAGCTGCTTTGACAACTGTTGCTGGCTTCATTGTTTTAATATTTTCACCGATGCCTCCAGAGCAGCAATTTGGATTTATAACAGCCACAACCATCATTTATTCTTTTTTAACAACGATGTTTGCAATTCCTCCACTGCTTTTATTATGGGGAAAATGGAGAAAGAAAAAGAAGGGCTATATCATCTCGCCATAGTAGAATGCTTTAAGTAAAATGGTCCTGCAATTATATAAAAGAGGGTTGAGAAAATTAGTAAATAAACAAAAATTCTATGATTGCTGAACAAAATTGCTAAAATTATTATGACTGACGCTATAATAGAAAATATTCCTTCTATTCTTGGATATGGGATATTGAGTAACATGAGAAATGAAAGAGAAATTATTGCAATTGCAATTATGTAAGAAGGAACAAAAAGGTGACAAATGCTTACAATTATTATAGCTGATGTAGGTGTAGTTATTCCTAAAAAATAATTTTTTTTGTTGAGATGATAATTCACTAAATGCAATATTCCTGCTATAAGGAAAAAAAAGCAAAGAGACGAGATTTCAATACTGTATGAAAGAAAAACAAAAATGCATGGAGCTACACAAAATGAGACAACATCGGCAAATTCATCCATTACTGGCAGCTTGCTTCCAAATTTTCTTGCAATGATACCATCCATTCCATCAGATAGAACAGCAAGTAGAATAAGGGCAAAAGAAAGTTGTGCATTGCCATTGATTATAAAAAATATAGAAAGCAAGCCAAAAATACCATTTAAAATTGTGAAAGAATCTGCAAAGGATAACATAGATAAAATGCTTTTCTTTCTCATAAAAATGCCGCGGGAGGGGGTCGAACCCTCGACCTTGCGGTCTTCAGCCGCACGCTCTCCCATCTGAGCTACCGCGGCATGTCATCATAGATTCCTTCCAATTTTTTAAGCATCTCTTCTAATATATTTCTTAACTGGTTAATAAATCCTTCTGTTTTTGGTGTTGTAATTGCTCCCTCTTTTGATGGCTTTATCAATCCTTCTTCTTCGAGAACTCTTAATGAATACCTTATCTTATGATGAGGCCATCCTGTAATCTCTGAAAGTTTTATTATTCCTATTGGCCCCCTATTTTTTACCAATGTTAGCAAATGGAGATGCCTATCCACAATCTCTATTTCATTCATCAATCTATTAAGTATTTCAGACACGATTAGTAATATGGATATTATAAAAAAAGATTGCTATTGAGCCCTTTTTCTTCAAAAGAAAAAGTGCTTCAGCCCAAAAAGAACTTTTACATTTTTAGGACGCAAGCCCTTTTTAAAGGGGTGCAAGAAAGGTGTTTCATCCCCAAGAGCCCTTTTTCTTCAAAAGAAAAAGTGCTTCA
>CAZYCK010000063.1:0-5760 GCA_964646055.1 uncultured Thermoplasmatales archaeon
CCATGTTTCTCCAATAGCAAGAATATGAGGAACAGGCTTTTCTAAGCAAAGAAAGTGCATTAATTAAAAAATGTTGTCGTTTTCTGCCGGCAAGATTCCATAAACTGTCTGCGTAGAAACGAAAAAAATGCGTAATTGTTGCCATACAATTTTGGCTATTCACAGCAATCATGGCAATATATATCTTATTCTTTGTTACTGGATATTCAAGAGACACTTTAATATTAGGAGTAGCACCCAAATATATGGGTGGCCCAGATCGAATTGCAACAACTATATTCCAAAGCAAAACCAAGGTGGCAATTACTGATCCCCACCATACGGCATAATCGCTTACTGACGAGTTATTAAAATCCATATTTTATCAGTATATTTAAGCAAAACTATTTTCGCAACCGGACGTTCGTGGTCGCGTCCGATAGGTCATAAAGGGCACGGTTTAGGGAATTGTTTGCCCTTTTTTACCGTCGCAAACTTCTTTCCATGGCTTTGCGTGCAATCAGCGACACTGGCCAGAGGAATATGTTGAACACTGTGATCTTAATGTCCCTCTGCATCGCGTATAACGGGCGCTGTGTCAGTGGAGCAGAGTAATCTTTGGCAACTTTGGTAAGTCCGATGAAGAGGTACACAATCAAACAAAAGACCACACTTATCCATGCGAGGCTGCTTGTGCTCAGCGACTCTACAAAGGGTGTAAGTAGATGCAGTCCCGTGCTGAATGGCGTTATGAAAAAGTTGACTGCTGTCAGTACTGCGAGGATCAGAACAAGAAGGAACCAACCACCATATAGAATCGGGGCTGGACGTTCGCCGACGAGCATATTCTGCATTTCATTGTGCCCAGTCAGACTGTGGCAGAGGAAGCTGATTGGAAAGGTCAAGAAACCCGCACCGATGACCAGAGTAATAAATGTTATAATCCCCCAAAGCCAGCCCAGCAAGTAAATTGCATCGAGTAGGATTAAAAGCCACTCGATCTTCAGGAAGAACCCAAAACCAAATGAATATGGCAGGGAATGCTTGCTCCAAAAGTAGTTTAGATAGCTGTGGAGTCCCAAGCAAAGGTAAACTACAATAGCGATAGTAATTGACATCGCATTTTCTCCTATTCTTTGTCGCGATATGTGGAGCCAATGACCGAGATAAGTGGCCGTGCCACGTTTAAATTACTTTCGAGTTGCAATTCATTCCCCGCGTAGCACCGTCCGCTTGCGCGATTTGTTGGGCAATTTTATTTATGTAAAAGAATAAAGTTTTTCATGTGCTTCCAATGAATTTAAGCTATCTGACAAATGTTTTGCTAATCCATCAAGACCAGGGAAAAGAGTAAATGCATTAATATTCATGGATTCCAAATCCATCCTAGCATCCAAAAAACATTCCTTTTTCAATATTATTTTAAAAATCTTGGTAGTTTTAACAATTTCAAATAATTCATCAAATGAAATTTCTTTTGATTTATTTTCATCTGGCAGCTCTATTGGCAAATCAAAAGAATTTAACAAAGAATGCATATATCCATTTTTTAAGTTCAATGCGACTAATGATAAACCTTGCTGAATATATTGTCTTTCGTTTTTTTTTCTGGGAGATACTGTTAAAAAAATATTGTCGTTAATATCACCTGCAATTGCGTGATTTAAAATAAAATTAATATCATTTTGATTAATAGAATTATTAAAATGAATTCGATCTAAATTTAGTAATATTTGCAAAATAGTATTAGGCATATTTTTCATAAGATCAGGTCTATTTATTGCCCATATTGCGCAATCATCCAATGCAGAATCTAATGCAAAAAAAGTGGCAATGTAAAATGATGTTGTAAAATCTAACATCCTTGTTGGTCCACCATAATGTTGGATCATGGAAAGCCAACCTATGGTATAGATTTGACTATAGACCAGCTTATATATGAAAGATTAAAAAGCGAAGAGGAAATACTGGAAAGGCTTTCCCCATTAGTTATATTGGAAAAATATCTCACAGGTAAAGATTTTGTTGAAATAAGGAAGATGTGGAGTGCAATGCTAAACACCCCAGGAGAAACAAGGCTTTCGTCGCCTGATGCAGTAAAAGATGCAATAAAGGATGGTGTAATGGAAGGCTTATTTGGATTTGGATATATTGAAGATGGTATTCCATCCTGTAAATATTTCAAAGAAAGCTGCACACCTTCTTTAGTAGAAAAAGAGATTGTCATTAAAAAGGAAATGTGTAAAGAAACTCTTCTACCTTCTTTTACGCCTCCTCCTCCAACTCCTTCTGAAATTCCAGAAAAGCATGAGAAAGGTAAATTTACAAGAATATATCTCAGAATATCTCCTCCATCTGGAAAGTTATCAGATATAGTCAGAATGGTGAGCTATATCAAAAGCAAGTTCAACGATGTCAAAATAAAGATAGAGATAGATGCTAAAGAGGGAGAAATGGACATTGCTGACTACGAGAATAAAATAGAAGAAGCATTAAATCAAGCTAATGTTCATATAGAAGAGGAGAAAAAATATTGAAATTTCATAGGGTTTATTAGCAAAAATATTTTAATAAAAATTGTTATAGCTTAGCATGGATGAAGAAGAAATAGAATTGCCAAAATTTGATGAAAAGGCTTTTAAAGAGAAAGAAAGAAGAAAAGCAAAAACATCAATCATTTCATTTTTATTTGGAATAATTATTGCGCTAATTTGTAGATTTTTGTGGGTTAATATGGATGTTTCAATAAGATGGGCTCTGACATTTATTTTTGCTCTCGCTTCTATTGGTTTCCTATGGAAAATTTTGCAAATTTTGAACATCGACATAAGAGCATTTGGAAAGAAAGAATGGCTTGGAAGCATTGCTTTCTATTTTTTTACATGGCTTGCCTTCTTTGTATTATTCATAAACCCGCCTTTTTACGACGCGTCGCCGCCAGAAATAAATGTTGTTGTCCTTCCTTCATTGCAGGAGATTAATGAGAATGTTTCAATAATTGCAAGAATAACAGATAATGTTGGAGTCAAAGAAGCAAAAATAAATCTATCTGGTGAGCATTTAATGAATAAATGGAATGGTGTTTATTCCTATAATTACTCTAGCAATAAAGATACGCCTTTTAAAATAGTCGCCATTGATAAAAATAATCATGAAGCAACTTATGAAGGCATGCTACATTTCAGAAAAAATGTGATTTATGTAGAAAAAAATGAAGGCAATATAGATGCTTCCCATGAAATCAAAATATGGGTTATGAAAAATATAAGCATGGAGAAATTCAGGGTGTTTTATAAAATAAATGGTCATGAAGTGAATGCGACATACAATGGAGAAAGTGGCAACTATTATATTTACAAAACTACACCTTCCTATGAAGGATGGAAAGCCAACGCAGAAAATAAAATAAGAATATATGCTGAAACAATACATTATTTTCCAGGAATAAAAACAAAATTTTCAGCTTACGTTGTTGGAGGTGAATATAAATTTGTTACTACAAATGATAGCAATATAGGGCAATTGCCATCTCCAGTTATAAAAGGTTTGCCAACTTCATCAAACTTGAGAACACCAGGATTTGAATTACTTGCAGTCGTTATTGCATTTGCAATAATATTATGGAGAAGAAAGAAGAAATGATGCATCCATTTCAAAAGCAATTACAGGATATTCAAGGCTGAATTTTGTTATTACGCTTGGATTTATCTCACCAAAATAGCCTATATGCTTGCCATTTACAATTATTGAAGCAACTCTACCATCTATAAATGAATTATGCTTTACTTCTTCAACATCCATTTTCAAACCAAAATTCCTTAAAATTGCTTCAACTATTGATTTGCATTCAGTGAAATTTGTTTTTGCATCTATTTTAACACCTGCGAGCATTTTCTTTTGCTTCATTTTTTGTATAACGTAACCAAACTCATATATTTGTTGAGGTAAATCATTATGCTTATTGCGAGATAAAATTTCTAATAATGAAGGAATTATGGAATATCTTATTATTGAATGGTTCATTGATATCGGGTTCTCTATTTCAATTGCTTTTCCTTTAATATTCATGTCATCAAATTCCTTTTTCTTACTTGAAAGTGTCAGCGTTAAAACTTCATTGAAGCCAAGCCCAATCATTGTTTCATGGATTTTTCCATAATCAAAAGATTCACCAAATGTTATTTCTCTTGGAAGAGAATCTGGAATAAGGTTATATCCATAACCTATTGCTATATCTTCGACAATATCTATTGGATGCAATATATCTACACGCCATGCTGGAGAAGTAACTTTTGCAACATTTCCGCCAATTTCAACAGAATGACCCATCTTTTCAAGACATTCTTTAACATCCACATCAATACCAATTATCTTTTTTATATAAGAAAGCTCCACCTCTGTATAATATGGTGTTAAATCGGGCGTTTTTCTCTCCCTTCTACCAATTATTTTCACCTGCTCCATGGCGCCGCCCCTCTCCGCCAGGGATGTTGCTATGATATTCAAAGCATATCCGACAGCTTTTTCTTCTATTCCAGTTACATCTATAAAAATATTTTTTGTCTCTTCTGTAACAGCTGTAAGCTGACCATTTATTATTGGAGGAAAGGAAAGCACATTTTCATTTTTATCAACAATTATAGGATACCTTTTTTTATCTTTTAATAAATGAGCATAAGCCTTGCCCTTTTCATGTTTTTCAAGAATTTCATTTAAATTCATTTCTTCATCACTTGCAAGTGGTATAAATTTTATGTCCGTAGGCTTAACTCCTTTATATGTGAAAGGTGGTCTAACTTTATCAAAGTCATGAACTCCTATAGCCATTTTTTTTCTTTCTTTACCAATAGAAAAATGAAGTTTTTCCTGCAAATCCATTAATGATGCAATGCTTTTATCATTGAATTCAATATCTCTTATCACGCATCCATATATGAACGGTCTAACTTGCTCAACGCTTTCATCAACGTAAATTTCTATCTTCGGCTTTGCAATCTTATATTTTTTTAATCCTTTCTCAATTCCAAGAAAATTTCTCATTGCCCTGGCAATACCCTCAACACTAAGCATATCAGCCCTATCAGGAAAAATTTCAACACTTATTTCATTTCCCACTACCCTTTCAAGGCTGGCACCAATCATGGGCACTTTTTTTATTAAATCTTCCTTTTTTATTTTTGTGCCAAGCAAAGAAATCATATCCTCATAGTCAAATGTAACTACTGTCATCCTTGCTAAATTTCTTATCACTATTTTATTTTATCGTTGTTTTAAAAATTCTTTTTTATACAGGCTAATATTAAGTGCCAATCCTTACTACTGATGTCACAACAGGCGGCGGCGTGTCCAGACTTGCGGGCTTCTTTATTTCATCCACTTCTTTTATTTCAACTTTTATTTCTCCATTAAAAGCTTTTTCAAATTTTTTCTTTAGCTCATTAAATATTTTCTCAATGCTTGGACCTACGTTGCGTAATTCATCATCTATAACAATAAGAACTTCTACCCTATACCTGTCAGTTTGAATTATTTGGAATTGCTGTATTTTATCTGTTCCAAGACTGTGCATAACTTTTGCAGGTATTCCTGTTATTGCAGAAGGTGGAATTATTCTACCACTCGGCATTATTATTGAATCTGCTTTCCTTCCAGCTATCCTTCCTATCAATGGTGTGTTTATTCCACAATCACATTCATTTTTAAGGGGAACTATAAAATCATTTAGCCCATTATATCTTATTATTGGAGTTGCATTTCCATATAATTTTGTTACGACAATAT
>CAZYCK010000064.1:0-5719 GCA_964646055.1 uncultured Thermoplasmatales archaeon
GCATGCATTTTTGCTTCTTCAGGTAAAGCCGTTGGATGATAACCTCCAAGAACAACTTTTACTCCGATCTCTCTAAATTTATCTGCTATCTTATAGGCATGCGGCGCTGTCATTGTAAGGCTGTTTATTCCAACAAGGTCCAATTTCTCATCAAAATCTATGTCCTCAAAGTTTTCATTCAATATTCTTATTTCATGGCCGGGCGGCGTGCAGGCTGCCACTTGAGGCAGGCTTAAAGAAGGGTTTCCAAATAGCCTAGCAAATACTGTTCCTCTGTCTCTATAAGTCGTAACGCCATGCTCAATTTTCGGAAATATAAGCAGTATTTTCATGGGATTAAAAAAGGATGCAATATAAATTTTTTTTCTTTGCCTACTGGGTTCTGCTAAAAATGAAATGTTCATATTCATCCTCTATTTTTGCTCCTTTACTATAAAAAACTGGTGAATTGCTCGATAATCATTTTTTTCAATAACTATTCTGAAAAGAATAATAAATTTTATGATTTATTTATTCAATAAAGCATAAAAAAGAAAATTTATTTAATAAGGTGATTATATATGAATATGAATAATAAAGGACAGGTTGGGGTTATCGTTACAATCCTAATTGTTTCTTTACTGGTAGCAGTACTTATAATTGTGCAAACATATTATGTTCCAAAATGGATGAAGGATAGGGAAGCTGAGCACATGGATGATGTAATGGATCAGTTTGCAAAATTGAAATATTCCATAGATTTGCAGGCAACAGAAAGAAGCTCTTCGCCTTTGATAAATTCTATTACTCTTGGAAGTAAAGAATTGCCATATTTTGTTTCTTCTCGTGCTTTCGGATCTCTGAATATTCTTTCGCAGCAATCAAGTAATTTTGGTATAACAATAACAGGGCATGGCAGAGAGAAGGAACAATTTTTTGATAACAAAAATGATAACATTAGTTATGTATCTTCTCTTTCCATTCTGAAATTAAAAATTGAAAATCTTGAAAAGGGAGATATCTATAACGCTTCTTCTTCATATTTCAAAATTTCAGCAAGAGTGGAGCAATATGGAAATCTGCTTCAAGTAAAGCTAAAGGTATTGAGTTATATAAACGGTAATGCCACTCTTTTCAATGATTCAGTAGCAACAGGCTCTTCATCAGAATTGGAATGGATAAATTTAATGGATCCTGTGTATAACTTTTCTACTGAAATATTGCCAGAAATACACGATTACTTTAATCTTTCTATAAATCTATCAACAAATGCATCATCTCATGGTGAATTTATCATAAAAGGCACTCGCTATGGAAAAGAAACAAACATAGAAAGTTATGAGGCATCTCTTGGAAATATGGGAGAAATAAAATATTCCTCTCAGAATGCATATTTTGTAGATCAGGATTATATATATGAGGGCGGCGCCGTCATCTTGAGCCAGAATGCTGGCAACAGTATTTTGTATCCACCGATGATAAATATGGAAAATGCAAGTCTTCCTTACATAAACTTTACTGTTGTTGATGTTAAGGGCGTAACAGGGAAAACTGGGGTAGCGGGCTATGGCACATATTCCATAAGGACAAATTATACATCATTCAGTCATTGGGAAGCAATGGGGAATATAACATTTAACATATCAAGCAATTATATGCGAGCATGGAAAAATTATTTAATAGCAAAGCTTAATGAATCAGGCATTCAATATACATATTCTGAAGGAAGCAATTTCATAAAATTTGTTTTTCCTCACATTCTTATGATCATATATAAGGTCAGAGTTTCCGCGCAGATCGGTCCAGGCTGGGTAGCATAATCATGTTCTCAAAATCTCTTCCACTGCTATCAGTTTTTTGATAAGCCTATCCCTTTCTTTTCCTACAAGGGCATATTCTAAAACTTCTCTCAAAGTTGAAACGGGAATAACTTCAATTTTATCCTTGTATTCATCTTCTATTAAAACATCCTGAATATTTGCTTTTGGAATCAAAACTTTTTTTATTCCTGCTTTTGCTGCTGCTTCAATTTTTGCGGTCACGCCGCCGACAGGCAATACAGTTCCATGAATACTCAATGAGCCTGTCATCGCAATTTCTTGAGAAACAGGAACTTTTTCCATTGCAGATATTACTGCTGTTGCAACAGATATTGACGCACTGTCTCCTTCCACACCTTCATAAGTCCCTATGAATTGAATATGTATGTCCTTTCTTGATATGTCTTCACCCATGTATTTTTTCAATATTGCAGAAACATTTTGAACAGCTTCTCTTGCTATTCTTCCTAATTTGCCCGTTGCTATAACTTTCCCTTCTGACATAGAACCAGCAGGAGTTACCTCTGCCACTATAGGGAGAATTAAACCAGAATATTCGCTCAATGAAGGATCTGCAGACATTACTGCAAGCCCATTAACTGTTCCAACTTTTGCTCCAGTTGTTTCAAAGTATTTGTATGATTTCTTTCTTTCAATGTATCTATCAGCAACCTGTTGTTCCAAACTTCTCGCTATTTTCTTTGCTTCTATAACATCTTCTGCTGAAACAATTTTTTTACCCTTGCTTTTTGCAAGGTCTCCAGCAACTCTTATCAGCCCTCCCAATTCTCTCAACCTTAAAGAAAGCCTTCCTTTCTGTCCGGCTCTTCTTTGCCCTTCTCTTATTATTTCTGCAACAGCATATTTATCAAAATGAGGTATTTTTCCATCTTTAACAACTTCTTGAGCTACAAATCTTATTAACTTCTTTCTATTATCCTCATTGTCCTCCATATCATTTCTCATATAAACTTCATATCCATAGCCTCTTATTCTGCTCCTCAATGCAGGATGCATTCCAGATACTGCATCTAAATTACCAGCACACACCAAAATAAAATCGCATGGAACAGCCTCTGTTTTAACCATTGCTCCTGCGCTCCTCTCAGACTGCCCTGTTATGGCAAATTTTTTTTCTTGGATGGCTGTAAGCAAATGCTGTTGAGAAGGCAAGCTAAGGGTATTTATCTCATCTACATAAAGAACACCTTTATGTGCTCTGTGGATTGCTCCAGCTTCAACCCGCAGATGTGGCGGCGTCTCCAGCCCTCCTGCCTGAAATGGGTCATGACGGACATCTCCAAGTAAAGCTCCTGAATGGGCAGCTGTTGCATCTATAAAAGGAGGCATGTCATTTCTATCATGGATTACCAATGGCTTTGGAATGTTTGCTTCTTCTTTTTTCTGCAAAATGCTTCCTCTCCCAGCTATTAAATAAATCATTGCACCAGCAACCAATCCAAATAAAGCGAGCATCAAATCACGCATTATAACTGCCCCAACAAGAGATGCTATTATTATAAATGCAACTATGGTCGACATTAATTGGCTCTGTTGCTGTTCTCTCTTTCTTGCTTCTACTTTCATCCTTTCTACAATTTCCTTTCCTTTTCCAGCAGGAACAACCCTTATCAATGGCGTATTTGGATCCTCTGGGTTAGGATAAACAAGAATATCTTCAAGTTCTTCTTTTGGCAAAAATTCTGTCATTGCCCTTGCAAGCATTGATTTTCCTGTCCCAGGGTCTCCTATCAGCATTACATGTCTTTTTTGCTTTGCTGCCTGCCTTACTACTTCAACAGCATGATCCTGTCCTATTACCTGATCTATCAATAATTTTGGTATTTCCACATCTGCAGTTGTCTCAAAATTTTGCTTTTCTATCCAAGCGTCTATATCAAACAAATCCATTCTTTAAATAAGAAATTGCTTTTATATAACTTTTTTGTTGTATATTGCTGTGCCGAATATAATGACGTTTTTTCGTCTGAAATCTATCCAATTTATTTCCTATTAATTTTGCTATTTTATTCATTTCCAGATTGCTTCAATATTTTGAGAATATTCGAACATGCCAAAGAAAATTTTTCCTGTTATCTTTCCTTTAATGCACAGATTATAATTTCCTTCTTTTATTGCATTTATTATTCCTCTTGCAACATTTTTATAATACATTCTTATTGAAAAATTTGTTTCATGAAAGGAATGTTTTGCTATGTTAATTTTTTCAAATTTTGCATTCCCGACAGAATTATTCAGAATGTAAATAATAAAATTTCCATTCAATTCTTTTACGTTTCTGCTTTCATTATTTATAAATTCTGTTGAAACATTTATTACAACATATTCAAATGTTATTTCACTAATCCATACTCCATTTATTTTTAATTTTATATTCCTTATTGCATTTACATCGGCATTTATATCATATATTATAAATAGAATTAATATGGCAATTGGTACAATCAAAGCAAATAATTTTTTCATCAGAAATCAAAAAGGCTTTTCTGCTTAAATGATTTTGCAAATTTTTTATATTTTTCTATTGCATTTTTGACGCGCTCTTCATTAAATTGATGCTCATTGCATAAAAATTTTATCGCTTCTTTTTCATTGACTTCATTCCACTGCAAATTGTAGTTAGTGGTAACATCTGGTTCCAAAAATATTTTTCTAACATCTTTATAATCATCTATTTCCATTCCCTTCTTTTCCATTATTTTTTCAAGGCTGCCGTACTCTTTAACCATGGCTAAAGCTTTTTTTGGACCAATTCCTTTTATGCCCTCATTAAAATCTGTTCCAATTAAAATTGCAATATCAACAAGTTGTTCTCTTGTAATTTCATTCATCTTCAAAACTTTTTCAAGCTCTATCTCTTCAATAGAAACATTTATCCATATATGCTTATCTGGTAACTTTCTTTTTCCTGTGACTGCAAGATTTCTCACCATTTTCGGAGCACCAAATAAAAGAGAATCAAAATCTTGAGAGGCAACACAATCTGCATCTCCTATGCTAGCCATATATGAAGCCTGCGCCTCCCCCTCGCCTGGCGCATCAACAAATGGTATGCCTAAAGCAAGCAGCAAATCCTTTGATTCCTTCACTATGTCTTCATTTATCCTAGAAGTCCTTTTTGCCATTTTTAATGCTCCTTCTTTATCCCCCCTCTCAACTGCTTCTTTCCATCCTACTTTTGCTTCTTCTCTTATTTCCTTTCTTTTTTCGAGTGTTTTTAACTTTAATGGATGAGGTTTGCCGTCGAAAACATATACAGGCTTTATTCCTGCTTCAACCAAATTTGCTGTTCTGTAAAGCAATCCAGAAAGATGTGATGTTATTCGCCCCATCCCATCTTTTAAAGGAGTGCCATCTCTCTGCCTTATTATAGAAAGAAATTGGTGAAGCGTATTATAAGCATCGATGGCAACAACTTTACCTTTTAATTCATTCATCTCTATAGTTTTTACTTCCACTATTGATTTTAAATCTACTCCCATTTTATATCAAATTCAAACCATTCAACTTTTTTATTTTCAACATTTTCTTTTATTTTTTTCTGCCTTTCTGTTAGTCTGCTGTCAGATGATTTAAATTCGACAAAAATTATTTTGTCATCGTCGAATTGTATTCCATCTATTGGAGAGCCAATAAAACGAAAATTTTTTGGATTATATGGATATTTTTCCATAAAAGGAGCAAATTGTTCTGTTATCTTTCCATATAAACTTGATAAGCTTCTCTTCCTTTCTTCAATTTTTGTCTTTTCTTTTTTTAGAGGAGTTGCAATCTTTCTATAAACCAAAACAATTCCTGATATAAATCCTGCAAGCAAACCAAGAATAAATATCCACACAACAAAGAATGGATCCATTTTATCAAAATTATATCCTTTTCTAACTTATATCTTTTTGTAA
>CAZYCK010000065.1:0-5668 GCA_964646055.1 uncultured Thermoplasmatales archaeon
TATAGACAAATTTATTTATTATCGTTTCAATAGCATTATGAATGGCTTGCCGGAGCCGCCGTGGACTTATTCTCCAAAAGAAGTGAATGAATGGATAAATTCTGTATACGGAAGACATAAATGTAAAAAAAGCAGGGTGGAAAGAAGAAAAGAATGGCTAAAAAATATTGAATTGGCTATTGATTTAGATACCGAAAAAGAAATAAAAGAGCCCAAAAGCATTATTTTGAAGGCAATAGAAAAAGTTATTGGATATGAAAAAATGGAAGAAAATTTTGAGTTGTTGCCAACTACAGAAATTTTAATCAGGGCTTTATCAAAAGCAGGTTTTAAGAAAATAAAAATAAAAATTAATGGAGATGAATGTGAAGAAAGAAAAACAAAAAAAATTATGGAATTTATGGCAAAGAGAATGAGCGACAGGAAAACAAAAGAAGTAAAAATTATTGCAATAAATGATGGGAATGCAAATATAATAATAAGCAAATTGCATAATAAAAAGCAGCATTCCATTAATATTAAAATAGATAAGATAAGAGAGAAGGATTTGCAGGCGTTTTTAATTTATATAAGGGAAAGGCTAAAAGAAAAAGATGAAGTCATAACTTAAGATGATATTTTTTAAAAAACACTAATTTTTCCCTCTAATATTTCATCCTTTATTTTATCTATTTTTTCTATATACTCTCTTATTATTTCTTCCACTCCAGAATCTGGTGTCTTTCCAACAGTAGAAACGCTTACAACAAGTGGGTCTTTTATTGGTCTTCCTATTTGAGAAAGCATCTTTACATAAGCTTCTTCCACATCATCATATTCTTTAGCAATTCTTTCTGCTATTCTTGTTGAAGTTATATTATATAATTTTCCAACATGCGTGACAGGATTTTTGCCTGCAGGCGCTTCCATAGAAACAGGGCGGTTTGGTGTTATCAATCCATTAAGGCGATTTCCTCTTCCAACGCTTCCATCATCTCCATTTTCCATTGATAAACCTGTTACAGTTAGATAATATATATCCTTATCATAATCATCTGCTGTATTTATTTCTATTCTAACTTCTTTATCTGTAAGTGTTGTTGCATAATCCATGAGTTCTTCCTTTATCTGTTCCTTTGTGCTCATATAATGGTTTGCATCTGGAATATACCGATCAACCATTGCTATGGCAATTGTAACATAAACTTTATTTTCCTTTCTCGCAGACATTACTTTCACATCCTCTCCTATCTCTGGAAATTTCTTTAAATTTATATTGATAAATCTTTCCAATTGCAAAGTAAGCTTTTCAGTTTCTGAAAGAGGGGCATAGCCAGCTCCAACGGACGTGTCGTTAGCCAGCTGATGGCGAGGGTCATAAACACTTTTTAAATCATGGCTTCCTTCCCATATCTTAGAATCGATTACAATGTCCGTGTCTGCATCCAAGTTTTTAAAATTCTTTTCTAAATAATCATGAGCAGATTTTACAGAAATGGCTCTTATTGGTATCCTTTTGTTGTTATATAGGGCTGTTGCTCTCCCAACAAGCAGGATATAAGCGGGCTGTATGATGACGCCGCCGCCGAAATGTGGCTGGCTTTGCCCTCCTACAACTTGGCATTCATCGGTATTATGATGGAGTATGTATCCAAAGCTCTGTAAATATTCTCTCGATAAGGCTCTCGAAACATTTTCTGCAAGTCCATCTGCTATTGAATCTGGATGCCCTATACCTTTTCTCTCAACTATTTCAACTTTTTGTTTTTCCACAGGAACAGAATTTAAATTTTCTACTGTAATTTCCATAAAATGTGGAATGCAAACATATACTTATATTTTAGCATCTGACCACTCTTCCATAGGACTTATTATAGATTAAAAATTGTTATATTTATTCTATCCTCTATCTCTTCATTTAAACAATGATATGCTATTATTTTTATCTCATGTAATCCAAACATCTTTTTATTCAAAATCCATTGATATGGTTTATTATAATCAGTGAACATTAGGTTATCATCCATGTAGAATTCTACTTTATCTCCATTTGTTTTTGCCTCTACAGTTATTTCTCCTATAACAATTGTTTTATTTTCATTTATCATAATGATTTCTCTATCCATAAAATAGATTCTACCTGGCAATGGCTTAAGTATTTCTAATTTTGTTATATAATAATTTTTTATTATGTTCTCGGCTGGCTTACCATGTGGTGTATAATATATATCATCACTACCTGTTCCATCTGCATACCACTCCCACCAGAATATACCCTTCATAAAATTGTCGTTACAAAATGTTATAAATGTCGCATTATAACAATCTGCTTGTTCCTGCAGGTCTATTCTATTTGATATATCTGGATTTCCAGGTTCCATGTTTGTTCCATCTTGACTGCAATATCCTATTTCAGTAAAAATTATTTTTTTGCCCATTCTATAGGAATAACTCTCTATATCATTATGCCATCTCTTCCATCCATTTAATAGATCTTGCATATCTGGATTCATTTTATTGGTAAGCGGGAAATAAGCATCTATACCTATATAATCTAGTTTATTCCAAAAGGTTATATCTCTATAGCTATCCCAGTTTGCAGCGTATATTATTGCTCGTGAGAAGTTTTCTCTGACAGCTTTAATTACATCCATCCATTCTATTCTATCTATCGTTCCTCTTAATTCAACCCCAATACAGAATTCTTCAACATTATACTCATCTGCAAGTTTTGCATAATGGCATATAAAATTTTTATAACTATTAAACCATGTTTTCCATTTATTCTCATTATTAAAATGTATATACGCACACCATTCATGATTTTGCAATCTTAAATGGGGTTTAAGCATAACATGCATACCGAGAGAATGAATCTTATTTATAGCATGGACTATAGAATCATCGGTAGGTGTTTTATCCATATCAGGATAAATATAGGTTGAGTTTATATCATCTTGAAACCATGATGTTGTTAAAGCAACATAATTGGCACCAGTTTCAGCCAATTTTTCTAATGACTTATCTGATGTATATGAGTTATAAATATTATTACTATCCCATCCTGTAAAAGATATTCCCTTTTGGAAATCTACATCTTTGATGGGAGAAGATATAGAGATAGGATATAAATTGATGAAAAAGAGCAATATCATAAGGAAAGCTATGAAACTTCTCATAACAATAATATTATATTTTTTATAAAAAGATATTCCCAAGATTTCGTGAGGCATATAAATCGATAAAAAGTGAAAGACATATAAAGGAGTAGATATTTATTGGAGGATGCCAGAAGATATATTTCTGAATCCAAATGAACCAGATCCCGCATTCATGGTATATAGAGAGGATGCCAGGAAAATAATTTTGAAAATAATTGGCAGTAAAAGCGATTGCTTCTGGCTTCTTGGAAAAACAGGTATGGGAAAAACAACATTTTTGCTATGGTTGAATAAATTTGCTCCAATTTATAAAATAAAGCCAATACTTTTTCATGGAGGAGATGACTTAAAATTCGAAGATTTTAAAGAAAAAATCGAGAAAAGCATCAAAGCATCATTTTTTTCAAGAGTTTTTTTTAGAAAGAAATATACAGAAATTCCTGTGGCAATTTTGGTTGATGAAGTTGAATATATAAAAGATGAGAATATATGGAAATATATCATAAGCAAGCTTGATGAAAGTGGATTGCATCTCTCACTCGTGATGGCATCTGTTGAAGTTGTCGAAGATTTAAAAAAATATTTTAAAGGAAGGGATATAGAAAAAATACATCTTGAGAAGCCACCAATGGATATTATGATGGAAATGGTAAGAAAGAGGATAGAGGCTGGAGGAGGCGAGGACTTCCAGCCGTTCGGAAAGCAACTTGTTAAAGATATTATAGAATCTTCAGATACAATAAGGGATGTTTTAATAAGGTTGCAGGAGGTTGCAAAATGAAGAAAATACTCGTTGCTGATGACGAGCCTGCTATTGTTGATATTGTAAAAAAAATGCTGAAAGATGAATATGAAGTCATAGGAGCTTATGATGGAGAAGAATGTTTGAAGAAAGCAAAGAAAGAAAAACCTGATTTGATTTTGCTTGATGTCCTTATGCCAAAATTGGATGGATGGGAAACACTGGAAAAATTGAAGGAAGATGATGAATTAAAGGACATACCTGTATCGATGCTTACTGCTCTTCCATTAACTCCAGAAGATACAAAAGAAAAGCCATTGAATAAAATCGAAAATTACATAGTGAAGCCATTTACAAAAGAAGTTTTATTAAGGAAAATAAAGGATATTTTTGAAAGAGAAGGGGAGGCAAAGAAAACATATGAAGAGCTGAAGAAAAAAGTCGGGGAGGATATGGCAAATGAATATCTTAAGCTTACAAAAGCAATAAACAGGCACCGCCGCCTGGTTGGTGTAATAGTTGATTCTGCTGCTGAAGAATTAAATCAGTCTGTAAGAAATGTTATATTGAGTCAGAAAAGACTTATTGAATCATTAAAAAAAAGGCTTAATGAGATAGAAAAATTACTCGAGGAAGGAAACAAGGAAAAATAGAATATCTCCAAATATAAATGAAATTGCATAACCAGAGGCTATGAATAAAAGAAACGGTATTTTTGGTGTAACCCATATTTCCTTATCTCCATATTTCTTTAAATCTTCATTTTTCTGAGGCATTATGCTTTTTTTGCCATCTTTTTCCATAGACCAAACAAATTTTTTTTCTGCTTCTCCTGCATTCATTTTGTAACCAAAAAAGCAATAAGGAAATTCAGCATTTTTTTTATAAAGATTGTATATGAAAAATAATATTGGGAGTGGCAATATAAGTAAAAGAGAATTTACGAGAATTGTTATTGGAAATATAAATATGGGAGAATGAAAAATTGAAAGAGAAGGAGGTAGTGGATTTAAAAAAGATAATGCCATCAATGCTTTTGAATCTGCTCCTCCCATTCCAAATAGGTATAATAAATATGCAATAGCTACTGAAACAGAAATTGAAATCAAAATTAATATTCCCTTTCTCAAATTAAAGAAAATAAAAAATATGCCCACAATTGCAATTGCAATCCATATCCAGTTATCTGCTTCTCTATATTTTAAATCTTTATATGCTGCATATGAAAGCAAAAGCATTCCGATGATAAATTTTGCAACATCTATTTCTTCCATTTTTTGAATAGTGCTACAACAGCAAGCAATGAAATGAATGCCATTATGAACGTAAATGAAGGTGTATTTTTGACTAAATTTATATCAATGATTGCTTTTCCACTTCTTACTTCATTGCCTCCTTCATTGCCTACAGCCCTTAACCAAATCTTTCCGCTTTCATTAGCTTTTATGCCAACTTGAATTTGCTTCTTTTCATTGGGATGGAGCGTTATATTTTTTTCTTTAGCATCAATTTTTATTCCATCTAAATTTCCAGCAACTATATTCACTCCTGTTATATCATCTGCCATTCCATTCTTCACAGTTATTTCTATGATTTTTTCTTCGCCTTTTTTAACATCTATTTTATCTGGAGCAGAGATAATAAAATTGCTCACAATATTGCTTGCCACAACATTTACAACCTTGCTATATGTATTTGTCATACTTCCATTATCTTCAACCTGTAAAACAACAGTATATTCTCCCTCATTTTCCCAAGAATGGCTCACGACAGGTTGCGTAGTTTC
>CAZYCK010000066.1:0-5523 GCA_964646055.1 uncultured Thermoplasmatales archaeon
CATTGATTATTTTGAAAAGAATTATAAAGAAGGAATGAGCATGAATGATGCAATAGAAGTTGGATTAAAAGCATTGTCTCACTCAACAGAAAAGAAATTGAATATTGAGGCTGTTGAAATTGGAGTGATTGCAGAGGGTATGGAATTTAAAATCCTTTCTCGTAAAGAAACGGAAAAATATTACAGCAAAATAAAGGAGGAGTAAATGGTATCCTTAGATGATGCAATAATAGCAAGATATGAAAAGAAAGGGAGACATTTTGAAATATTGGTAGACCCTGAAGCAGCGGAGAAAGTTATGGAAGGAAAACAAGTGAATATATTAGAAAATCTTGCAATAGATACTATATTCAAAGATGCAAGAAAGGGGGAAAAAGCTGGTGAGGAATCAATAAAAGAAATTTTTGGGACAGATGATATTTCCAAAATTGCGATTAAAATAATAAAAGAAGGGGAGATACAGCTTACAGTAAAGCAAAGGAGAGAAATGCAGGAAAGAAAAAGAAAAGCAATAATTGACTGGATAGCTCGTTCTTCAATGGACCCAAGAACAAAACTACCTCATCCAAGAGAAAGGATAGAACTTGCTATTGAAGAAGCTGGAATAAATATTGACCCATTTAAATCTGTAGAAGAGCAAGTAAAAAAAATAGTTGAAGCAATCCGACCAATTTTACCAATAAGCATTCAGAATGTTAGGGTGGAAATAAAAGTTCCGGCTCAATATACTGGCAAGGCTTATGGAGAAATTGTCAAAATGGTGAAGATATTGAAAGAAGAATGGCTTTCTGATGGCACATTTAAATGCATTGTTGAGATGCCTGCTGGCCTGCAGGCGGAAGTTTATGACAGGCTGAATGCAATTACAAAAGGAGAAGTTGTGACAAGGTTGTTAAGATGATTAGAAAAATTGTTTTGCCTGGTAGTTTATTAGGGGAGGCAGATGAAAAGAAAGCAGGAAATGGAACTTTCATTGAAAATGGTAAAATATATTCATCCCGCCTTGGGATTTTGGAAGAAAAAAATGATTATTTAAATATCGTTCCTTTATCAGGAGTTTATGAGCCAATTGTAGGAGACAATGTTATAGGAATTGTTCAAGAAGCGATGAGAAATGCATGGCTTGTTGATATAAATGCTCCTCATTTTGCTCTTCTCGGAGTTGAAGAATCTCCATGGCGTGTGAATTATGGAGAAACAGCTCGTTATTTGAAAGCAGGGGAAATGATAATTGCAACAGTAATAAGAATAGATGAAGCAAAAAATATAGAACTTTCGATGAAATGTAAGCCATGCAGAAAAATTGAAGATGGTGTAATCATAGAAATTCAGCCTTCAAAAATTCCACGAGTTATAGGTAAAGGAGCATCGATGCTTTCAGTAATCAAAAAATATACGGGTTGCTGGATATTTGTTGCACAGAATGGAAGAATATGGTTAAAATGTAATGAAGAAAAGTTGGCTTATGCAGTTGAGGCAATAAAAAAAATTGAAAAAGAAGCTCATACTGTTGGGCTAACTCAAAGAATAGAAAAAATGTTGAGGGAGAAAAATGGGTGAATTAATAAAAGATGGGCTAAGAATTGATGGAAGAAAGCCAGATGAAATACGCCCCATAAAAATTGAAGCAGGTGTATTGTATAGAGCAGATGGCTCCTGTTATTTAGAATGGGGTGGGAATAAAGTTCTGGCAGCGGTTTATGGACCAAGAGAAGCCATTCCAAGGCATATCCAAGATCCTACGAAAGCTCTTGTAAATGCTAGATATAATATGGCTTCATTTAGTGTTAAAGAAAGAAAAAGACCTGGTCCGGATAGACGTAGCACAGAAATATCTAAAGTAACATCTGAAGCTTTAGAAAATGTGATATTTACAGAACTTTTTCCAAGAACAACAATAGATGTTAACATTGAAGTATTGGATGCAGAAGCTGGAACAAGATGCGCAGGAATAACGGCGGCAGCGGTGGCGCTGGCGGACGCTGGCATACCAATGCGGGATATACCTGTTGCATGTGCTGCTGGCAAGGTTGATGGAGTTGTTGTTTTGGATTTATCTGCAGAAGAAGACCAGCAGGGAGATGCTGATCTGCCTATAGCAATTTCTCCACGCAGCGAAGAAATTTTATTGCTTCAGATGGATGGGCATTTGACATATAAAGAATTTGAAGAAGCTTTGGAACTTGCATTGAAAGGAGCAAAATATGTTTCAAAATTGCAGAAAGAAGCTTTAATGAAAAAATATAAAGGGTGAAAAAATGGATATAACTGGAAGGATATCTGCTGTTAAAAGGGATTATCTTATTAGCCTTGCAAGAGAAGGGAAAAGAGGAGATGGGCGAAGCTTTGATGAATATCGTGAGATAAAAATAGATAGAAAGGTGCTGAGAAATGCAGAAGGTTCTGCAATGGTAAAGATAGGGAATACAACCGTCATGGCTGGAATAAAACTTGAAATGGGGGAGCCATATCCTGATTCGCCAGAAGAAGGCGCTATGACAACTTCTGTAGAATTGCCACCTTTAGCCTCGCCAGAATTTGAGCCTGGGCCACCAAAACCAGATGCAATTGAAATTGCAAGAGTTATAGATAGAGGCATAAGAGAATCTGAATATATTCAGCTTGACAAACTTGCTGTCGAACCTGGAGAGAAAGTATGGATTGTTTTTATCGATATTCATGTTTTAGATTATGACGGCAATTTATTTGACGCTGGCTCATTGGCAGCAAGCGTTGCTTTGCAAAATGCTGTTATACCCAATGAAAGATATGAACTTGGTGATAATTTGCCATTGCCAATTAACTCGCCTCCAATAAGCTGCACATTTGTAAAATTTGGAGATGCAATAGTTGTTGACCCAAATTTAGAAGAAGAGCAGGTTGCTGAAGCACGTTTTACAATCGCAACTGATGTCAATGGAGATATAAGAGCAATGCAGAAAGGATTGGCTGGTAGTTTTACAATAGATGAAATAAAAAATAATATAAAGAGGGGACAAATACATGCTAAGAAAATAAGAAAATTACTGGAGGGCTAAGATGGCAAAAAGAACAAAAAAAGGCAAGGCGGCGGCTCGATATGGTTCGAGATATGGAGTCAAGATAAGGCATAAGTTGAGGAAGATTGAGGAAAAACAACGTCAGTGGCATGTTTGCCCAGTATGTGGGAAAAAGAAAGTAAGGCGCGTAAGCACAGGAATATGGGTATGCAGGAGTTGCGGCGCAAAATTTGCTGGCGGTGCCTATCTGCCAACGACAACATCTGGAAGAGAAGTTGAAAAAAGCATTAAAAGTATATTGGGTGAAAGTGCATGATAAGTTATAGATGTGGAAAATGCGGAAAAGTTGTTGAAATAGATTCAGAAAGAATGGGAATAAGATGCCCATTTTGTGGAAGCAAAATTTTTTATAAAGAGCGCCCGCCGACTGCAAAAGAAACAAAAGCGAGATAATGCACTCCTTGAAAATATCAATTAAAAGCAAATATAGCCCTATATTATATCACGCAATGAAGCCGGAGGCGGCGCCGAATGCAAAAGTTGATTTTTTTCTGGATAAAAATAAATTTATAATAAGCATTAAAGCAAAAAATATCTCAAGCTTAAGAGCAGCTGCAAATTCCTTTATAAAATGGAGCAATATGCTGGAGCAATTATTGGGGCATATTTGATTTACTGCTATTTTCCATAGGTTACAAAGCATGCATCTAGTGATAAAGAATTCCAATTATTGCCATTGTAAGAATTATAGAAGTTTCCATTTTTATATGCATCATTTTCAGATGTAACCCATGCAACTCCCCACCCTGACTTTGAGCTGTGACATACAATATAATATTCTTTTCCAGGTGTTAAGTTGGCTTTTATATTGAAGCTAATCCATTGTGGTGTCCATGTTGCCCAATTTGAAGATGGATTAATTTTTTCAGAATCTTCTGCCAGCACATTTCCATTTAAAGAATCCTTCAATTGTAGAATAACATCATAGCCTTGTTGCCATGATATTAAGCCAATATCAATTTTATCAATTTTGCTTACATTTGGTATAAAAGATTGGGCAAGCCATCTTGTATCATTCAATAAATATGCATAGCCCTGCTCAACCTGCCTCTGGTCAATTTTGTGATAAGGATAAGCCATTGTAACAACCATGCTATTGTTCCATTCACTTTCGGCACCATGTTCATCAATTGCTTTGACTTTAACATTATAAGTTCCTTCCTTCTCCCATGAATGATGCAACTCTATGCATTCCCCAGAATTAAAATAATTTGTTTCTTCCATTCCATTTCCCCAGTCAATTTCATACTTTATTTTATCATTTTCTGGGTCAGAAGAAACAATATGATAAACATTACTTACATTTGTTTTTCCTGTTTCATTTCCACTCAATTTAGGAATAGAAGGAGGCATTTCAACCTGAGTTAAAGTCAGCTCTCCAGGATAGTCATCAAATATCTGTGGATGCATGTCATTTGTTTCATTTAATATTATGTTTCTTGCATAATAAAATGATTCTTCAGCAGAACATAAGCTATCCTTATTTGAATCAGCATATCCTTTTAACCCATTTATTATAGCATTTGAAAAAATTGAGCCATAAGAAACTTCATCTTCTCTAACAGATGTCAGAACAACTCTGTTGTGTCCTTTCAAATCATTTCCAAGCTCATATGCCATATCATATCCTTTTGCATAACTCCAGTTGTCATTGAACCCACCGCTATGACAGCTATCAACAATCATGCATATACCTTTTGCATTTATTCTATTAAGCATGAAATTTATCTCATCGTCTGTTATTATTCCAAATGGATTTGCTAATGGCTCCCAGCTCCATGGATTTGGGAAAGGAAGGAAGCCACGGTATGCAGCCAGAGCTTCATCCATGCCGTCTGCCTCGTCTCTCGGCGGCAAATCAAAAATTATTGGAAAGCCATGAGTTGTTAAATAAATCAAGCAAATATCATTTTCATTAGCATTATTAGCAAGCCATTTAAATCCAGCCATTATATTAAGCACGGTAGCATTTTCTCCTTTTATAACTTTTATATGACTGGTATTCCACCAAGGAGACACAAGCAAGGTTTTGTAAAGGTTATCAGCAGCAACAAGCATACTCGGGCGATCCATATCAGGATTGTTTGCATAAATGCCAACAGCCACTATAAGAGCCCAGTATTGCGTCTCATTGCCTGTATTCATTTTTTCATTGGCAACTTCATTAATTTTTTTATCCTGTATATCTTTTTTTATTGGATTATTTCCCGCAGAAATAGATACAAAAATTATGGAAACTATAGCAACAATTTTAATCCATTTCATATACACCAAAAATGACAGAGAAATATAAATATTACCCCAAAATTTTTTAGTATATGTTTTTTAACAATTATGGTAAAAAAAGTTATTATAACTGGTTCAGAAGGATTGATAGGAAAGCTTTTGATGAATAATTTGAATGAGTATAAATTATACGGAATAGACAAAATTGATATTGTAAAGGAAGGATATTATAAAGCAG
>CAZYCK010000067.1:0-5487 GCA_964646055.1 uncultured Thermoplasmatales archaeon
AGCCATTGAAAATATACTTAAAAAAGAAAATTTATATGAAAAATATATAAAAATTGATTTAATGTCAATTGCAAAAGCAATAGAAAAAGATGAGCTGCCAAGCCATTTGAAAGAGAAATTGAAGAAGCATGCAGAAGAAAAAGAAAATATAAAAATTTATCTCAGGAATTTAGCAAGAGAAGAATTATAGTCTTATCAAATTTGCTGAATCAATTGCACAGTTTATCCCGATACCTTTTGAATTTACGCTATCTCCTGCTAAATATAAATTTTTTATTGGTGTTCTTACATCTGGCTTTTCATTATCTATTGTTTTTGCAACTCCATCCAAATGCCATATTGTATTATATATTTCCCATTCAACATTTTTTTCATATCCATGGATCAATTTTTCTAAATTTTTGTTTATTATCTCCATTAATTCATCCCATTTTTTCCTGTTTTTTGCTTCTTCGGGACTGCAAATTGCATAGGATTGAACTAAATATTTTTTTTCTGGTGAAAGCCCTGCAATTGGATTAGCCATTTTAAAATCAATCATTCCTGCTATGGCATTGCCATCAAATCCATCATTTTTTTCAATAAATACAAATGATTTGTCCATCAATTTTTCATCTATTTTATTAAAAGCATGATATGCAACCATGCTTCCTGTTGGCTTTAATCCTTTAATTTTTTTAACCCATCTCGCTGGAAAATGCTTCTCTTTTACAATTGAAAATATTTTCTGAACAGGCATATCCAGTATAACAGCATCATAATTTTTTCCATCAACCCCTACAGCTTTGTTATTATCTATGTCAATATTTTTAACTTTTTTTTCAGTAAAAATTTTTCCTCCATTTTTTTTAATATATTCGGCAAAAGCATTTGATATACTTTTCAGTCCACCAATAGGATAAACTACAGGGTTGCCACCAAGCAATTCGCGCTGAGAAAATAATGTTTCTCCAGCAGAAATTTTTGATAAATCATTTACAGTTGATATTAATCTAGGAAAAATTTCAAGAATAGTTTTCAATTTTCCTCTTCCATATATCTTTATTGCTTCTTCAATTGACATTTTTTTCATTGCCTCTATTGTTGAAGGACGAGAAAACAAAAGTTGCATTATACGTGGTAGCATTTTCATTTTATCTTTAGAGGAGAGCATAGGATATTCTATTTTTTCTCCAATATATCCCAAACGTGAGCCAATGAAATTGATACCAGCATTTATTTCTTTCAATGCTCTGACACATGCTCCATTTTTTCCACCACCAATTAAATGAAACCCGAGATCAATTTTATAGCCATCTGCAATATCATATAATTCATTTAAAGGTGGAGAAGCAAATGCATTTGCCATTTCAAATCTTGCAATCATTTTTTTGTAATTTTCATTTATGCCATCTAAAGTTAATGCTCTTCCTCCAATCAATGCCTCCTTTTCATATATGTCTATTTTATGTTTTCCAATAAGCTTGGCAGCAGTTGCCAATCCCCCTAAACCAGAGCCAACTATTGCTATATTCATTTTACATCTCGGGCTGGAATGCTTTTGTTCCTGTTAATGGAATGAAGGCAATATACCATAAAATTGGAAATGCAACCAATATGAATGCGAATAATCCAATTTTGCTTATCAGCATTATTGGGACAATTGAATACCTTAAAAAAGCTGTAGAACTTATTAATTTTCTTATCTTTTTCCTATCAAAAAAATTTATCATTAAAAGCTTGGCTTCTAAATATAAAACTATTGCAATTAGAATAAAAAGTAATGAAATTTGCCATATTTCATAATTCAATCCATAAATGAATGGAAGAAAAATTATGACTGCAGATAAACATCTTATAAAAAATCCAAAAATCTTGAAATGCCATGGAATTTTTATTCTTCCGCTTTCAATTTTTACTCCTGATGCAAGTGCAATGTTTTTAACTCCCATTATAAAATCATGGTCTGCATCTTTGATACCGCCTTCAACAGCATTCATGTGCAATGTTTGATTGAATGTTAGCAAAAAAATTATCCATGTTAGCAATGTTGGATTTTTAAATGAAAGTGCGCCGAATAAGAAAACCAAGGATATTGATAAAGCAACCAAAAAATCTGAACCAGCTATTTTTTTTCCATATAAATTATATATTGTTCCAAGTAAGCCAGCTATTACGAGGGAAAAAGCAGCAACAAATCTTAAATCATTTATTTCATATCCTTTCCATAAATAAAAGACAGAAAGAAAAATTAAAAGAGTTGTTATCATACATATTGCAACAGCGTTCTTTCTCGGAACTGCACCGCTAACGAGAGGTTTCCCCCGCAATTCTTTTATAAGCCCATCTAATTCCACATCAGCATAATCATTCAAAACAAATCCAAATATTGCTGCAAAAGCCCCTATCAAAAAAAGCAAAGAAAGTTTATAAAAATCATATATCCCAACAGAAATGGCGCCAAAAACAGGTGGTATTGCCAAGCCCCCCAAGCCAGGGAGACGGAGGAGCTTAATATATGCCCCAAATTTATTCATGCAGTAAAAAGCAAATATGGTATATGAGATTTATGATACAACTTTTTAGCTAACAATAATTTTTTGCAGTACTATTTTTGAATTACAAAAAATATCTCTTCTATAAAAGATGCTCCTATAACCGAGATAGATAAATTAAGTAAGTTTTTTCATTACTAACTGCAATTATTTTTGGCTTTTGCATAATGATAAGAGTTATAATATATACATCCTTTTTTTTTATCTCTAACAAGTTATATATCCATAAATTATTTTCCAATATGGATTTGATAAATGAGCTTGACTATGCAAGAAAAAAAGACTACAAATTTTCTTCTGGACATATACTCGGTTCAATGTGCACTTCTCCACATCCAATAGGAAAAAAAACTTATATGAAATTTATTGAAACAAATTTAGGAGATGCTGAATTATTCAAAGGAACAAAAGAACTTGAAAAAAAAGCAATTGATTTTGTAGCAGATTTGTTACATGCTCCTTCAGGATATTCTGGCATTATGACATCCGGAGGAACTGAGAGCAACATAACAGCTTTATGGATATGCAGAGAATTGAAAAAAGCAGACGAAGTTTTAATACCAAAGCTCGCTCATTTTTCATTTGAAAAAGCCGCATCCTTACTTAAAATGAAAACAAGAATTGTGGAAGGAAAATATATGATTAAAGCAAAAGATTTTAAGAAAGCTGCAACAGAAAAAACAAAGTGTGGTGTTGCAATAGCAGGAAATACAACATTTGGCTACGTTGATGAAATAGAAGAAATTGCAGAATTTTGTCGTGATGAAAATATTTTTTTACACATTGATGCTGCCTTTGGCGGCTTCGTGATACCATTCTTATATGAAATACCATTTGACTTTAGATTAAAAGGGGTTAGTAGCATGAGCGTGGATGCACATAAAATGGGAATGTCTCCGATACCCAGCGGCTTTCTTCTGCTGAGAAAGAACTGGCTTAAAACCATAGAGGTGAGGAGCAAATGCACTCATACAAAATTTCAGGCATCGTTGCTTGGAACAAGACCTGGGGCGGCGGCAGCAGCAAGCTATGCAGTTATGCATTATTTAGGCAAGGAAGGATACAAAAAGATTGTGAGGAAATGCATGGATGTTACAAAGCATCTTACAGAATTGCTGGACAAAGGCAATATAAAATATGTTGATCCTGTGTTGAATGTTGTTGCCATCAAGGTTAGAGATGCTATTGGTGTAGCAGAAAAATTGAAGAAGCTAGGATGGATGATCGGTTTTGATGAAGAAAATGAGGTTATAAGAATTGTTGTAATGCCTCATGTTAAGAAAAAATTTATAGAAGAATTTGTTAAGGATTTGAAAAAGGTGGTGAAATGAAGATTGTTGATTGGCTTGAAAAAGCACCAATTATTGATAAACATGGATATAAGTATGTTGTTCATCCAATAACAGATGGAATACCATATATTGAGCCTTCTTTATTAAAAGAAATTGTCGATGATATAGCAAAAAAAATGCCAAAATGTGATAAAATTGTCACTGTAGAAGCAATGGGAATACCAATTGCAACAGCCCTTTCATTAAAAACAGGGATACCTTTTAATATAATAAGGAAAAGGAAATATGGATTAAAAGGAGAAATTGAAGTAAAGCAAAAAACGGGCTATTCTGAAGCAAATTTATATATAAATGGTATAAAAAAAGGAGATGAAATAATAATAGTTGATGATGTCGTAAGCACAGGAGGGACACTTAAGGCAATAATAGATGCTTTCAAAAAAATGGGGGTGAATGTAAAAGGGGTTTTTATAGCGATAGGGAAAGGGAATAAAGAGGCAATTGAAAAAGAAATTGGGATTAAATTGCATACAATCATTGATATAATGGTAAAAGAAAATGAAGTTAAAATATTATGAAGTAGACGAAAAAAAATTGCTAGAAGCTGCAGAAAACAACAAAAAAATTTCAATAAAAATGCCCGAAGGATTCATAAATTATGCAACAACCATAATTCAATTTTTTAAAAATAATGGAATAGAAGCTAAACTTATAGCAGACCCATGCTACGGAGCCTGCGATTTTTTGTCGCCACCAAAAGAAAAAACAATATGTATTGGAGAAGCAGAAATGCCATATCTAAAAAAGGTTTATAGAAATGTTTCTTTCATTGAAGCAAGGTATAACTTTAATCTAAAATTTTTGGATAGACTTCCAAGGCTAAGTAAAAAAATTGGACTTGCAAGTATAACTCCATTTATTCATAAAATGGATGAGATTAAAAAATTTTTAGAGAGGCAAGGAAAAAATGTATATATCGGAAAAAAAAGCAGAAGAACGAAATATGATGGACAAGTTTTGGGGTGTGACTTTTCTTCTGCCACTTCAATAGCAGGCATGGTTGATGAATTTTTATTTATTGGCGACGGTTTTTTTCATCCTCTTGGCTTGGCAATTGCAACAAAAAAAAGGGTAATAACAGCAAATCCTATAAGTGGGCAAATAGAAAACATGGAAAAAATAAAGGAAAAGACAATGAAGCAGAGATATGCAGCAATATCTTTAGCCATGGATAAAAAAAGTGTTGGAATAATAATTGGAGAAAAATTGGGACAAAGGAGATTTGAGCTGGCAAAAAAATTGAAAAAACTTGCAGAAAAAAATGGAATAGAAGCATATTTGATAATGGCTAACAATATAACTCCTGCAATTGATTATATTGGTGTGGACTTTTTTGTTTCTACAGCTTGTCCTCGAGTAGCCATAGATGACGCAAAAAATTTTAAAAAACCTATGCTTACACCCATAGAATTTGAAATTTTAGTTGGAGAAAGAGATTGGAGCAACTATGAATTTGACCAGATTCTTTGATGCTTATCGTATCACTTCCTCAAAGGAGGTATGCTGTGTGCATGCTTTTCGTTTTTATTTTCTACAATATCTTTCACCAAGTTGCTCAATGTTTTTCATAACTTTACTGAAATTCATTATCCTTTCGCTTG
>CAZYCK010000068.1:0-5476 GCA_964646055.1 uncultured Thermoplasmatales archaeon
CGACTTATATTTTGCAGACATATATGATGGAAATTACAGCTTTTCTTCATGGGATACAAATGGAAATGGAATATATGGAGAATGGCCTAAAAATGGAAATATAATTGATACAATGGATTTATATCCTGATGTTTATGTTGGCCGCCTTGCCTGCAGAAATGAAATGGAAGCAAAAATTATGGTTGGAAAGATAATTGAATATGAAAATAATCCATTGCCATATAAAAAAGTTGTAGCTGTTGGTGGAGATAATTTTCCAGACCCAAATACAAATTATTATGAAGGAGAAGTTGTGACAAATAAAACAATAGCTTATTTAAAAAATTTAGGATTTGAAAGCGTTAAAGTATGGGCATCACAAGAAGATGTTACACCGCATAACATTAAAAAAGCACTTGGAGAAGGAGCAACATTTGTCCATTGCCATGGACATGGAAGCCCAATTTACTGGTCAACGCATAAACCAGATGATTTTAGCCACTGGCAAAAGGGGCTAAGCATATTTGATGCACCTTCATTTTTCAATAAAGGATATCCAGTAATGGTATTCGGAGGATGCCATACTGCAATGTTCAATGTAAGCCTCACCATTCATCCATGGACTGGCGGAATTCCAGTTCCAGAAGGGTTGAGCTGGTGGTTTGCCCGCAAGCTTGGCGGCGGCGCCATAGCCACCTTAGGTTTTTCATGCTTTCCTGTAGCCACGCCTGGCGAAGAGGGAGACTTAGATGGAGATGGTATAAACGAACCGGATTGCGTTGAAGATGGCTATGGATACATAGAGCTTGAATTTTTCCATGGATATGCTCAAGGATTGACAACTCTTGGAGATGCATTTGGTCATTCATTGATAAAATATGCAGACACATTTGACTGCCTTTCTCAGAGATGGGAATTGCATACAATTGAAGGATTTACTTTACTTGGAGACCCAAGTTTGCATATAAGCGGTTATTCATGAGCATTTATGAACGCGAATTAAAGGAAATATTGTCAGGAAATAAAGAAATTATAGATAAAGTTACAAAAAGCTGCAATGATGAAGAAAGAAGGAAATACCATAAAATTATAGATAAGCCATTCATAGTCATAAGAGCAGCTGGCTCTCTTGGAATTGCAGACATAGTAGCAATAAGAGGAGACATATCCTTCATAGTTGAAATAAAAGTTAGAAAAGAAGGCGAGATATTATTCAGCCATGAAGGAGGAAGAATGCAGAATAAAGCAATTGAAATGAAAGAAAAATGTCATCAAGCTGGAATCCTTCCAATTTTTGCTTATAGGTTAAAAGGAATAAGAGGAGATGCATGGCGTATATTTACAATGGATATGAAAAATTTAAAAGGAAAGAGCAAAGAAATAAATAAAATGTTGCCAAAATTGGATTCATCATCAAATGAAAATTATATAATGAGATGGAAGAAAGGAATGAAACTTTCTGACTTTATTAATATAATTGTATAAATTTATCCAATATGTTTCATTAAAAAATATGCCAGAGCGTAGCAAAATTTTGTTCTTCTTCTATTTTTAGTTATGATTTTATTTTCAATCATTTTTTCAATTAATTGGCTGTCTGCTTTTTTATCATTTAAAATAAAATTAACTGCATTGCTACCAATTAAATTTTCAAAATAATTTTTTAACCAATTTGCATTCATTTTTCTTACAAAAATTTTACCCTTTCTCGAAAGTTTGTAATAGCTATGATGCTTATGAACTTCCTTGGCTTTCTTAAATCTTGCTTCTTTTCTTTTAATTGAAGAACCTTCATCTCTTTCAATCATTCCTTCTTCCAAAAGATTTGATATCGAACGATTTATTTCATTTATTGACAAACCAGAAATTTTTGAAATCATATTTGGGTATTCAACTCCTGCATATTTAATGTGCAAAAGAACATATAATTCCACTATTCCGAGATTCATTTTCTTTTATCTATGACTCTTTTTACTTTTCCCTCGCTTTTTGGTAGGCTATCAGGAGGTAATATTTCAACTCTTGCCCTCAAAGTTGTTGCTATTTTTATCTGTTTTTCTATTTCTCCAGCAATTTTTTTTGCTTGCTCATCGTCCAATTTTTCTCTTGATTCAATACTAATTGTGACTTCATCCATCCCATTCACTTTTTCAATAATCATGACCCAGTTCTCTCTTACCCTGCTATCCTTCATTATCACCTCCTCTATCTGCCCTGGAAATAAATTTGTCCCTCTTATTATAAGCATATCATCACTCCTCCCTTTTATAGGAGCATGCTTTACATGGGTGCGCCCGCAGTCGCAGACGCCGTCATATAAAAATGTTATGTCTTTTGTTCGATACCTTATTATGGGCATTCCTTCTTTTGTAAGCGTCGTCAGCACCAACTCGCCTTCTTCTTCTTTTCCTATAGCATCTCCTGTTTTTGGGTCTATTATTTCTGGAAGAAAATGGTCTTCCCATATATGCAAGCCATCATGCATGTCGCAATCTGCAGAAACACCAGGGCCACACATTTCTGTTAAGCCATAGATATCATGAACATCCATTTCCCACATTTTTGCCAATCTTTTTTTCATTTCTTTTGTGAAAGTTTCTGCTCCAAATATTCCATTTCTAACAGCCAGCTTAGATGGTTCTATGCCAATTTTTCTTGCTACTTGCCCCAAATGAATTGCATAGGATGCTATTCCAGCCATAAATGTTGTTCCATAATATTTCATAAGCTTTATTTGCCTTTCAGAATCTCCCTTTCCAGTTGGAATAACTAAAGCTCCGATTTTTTGACCACCATAATGAAATCCAAATGCCCCTGTAAACGTTCCATAAGGAATTGGAATTTGAAAAATATCTTTATTTGTAAGACCTGCCATTGAAAGGCATCTAGCCATTGCATCTGCCCAAACATTAATGTCATTTTTTGTATAACATACAGTTATAGGCACACCTGTTGTTCCAGATGATGAATGCAATTCAATACATTTATCCATTGAAACAGCAAGCATGTTGAAAGGCATCTGGTTACGCAACTCATCTTTTGTTGTAAATGGAAATTTTTCAATATCTTCTAATTTTCTAATATATGGCTCTATGCCAGCAGAATCAAATTTTTTTCTATAAAATGGAATGTTTTCATAAGCATATAAAACAATTTTTTTAAGCCTCTTTAATTTTAATTCATCAAGTTTTTTTCTTGGCATCTTTTCTATTTTTTCATCAAACATGGTATCACAAAATTGTGAATACAAATTTATAATTTGTGTTAATAATTCTTCATCAAATCCTAATCAATAATATAATATATTCCATTATTTTACCCATTATGAAACATTATGACATTATTGCAATAGGAACAGGCTCAGCAATGAATATTGTTTCCACACTTCTTGAATCAGGGCATGATATAAAAGTAGCTGTCATAGAAAAAGATGATGTTGGAGGCATTTGTTTAACAAGAGGATGTATTCCTTCAAAAATGCTGCTTTATCCTGCTGAACTTATTAAAAAAATTCGTGAAGCAAAAAAATTTGGTATAGATACTGAAATTAAAGCCATAGATTTCAAAAAAATAATGAATAGGATGAGGAGCAATACAAGGCATGAAATAGAAATGATTGAGCATGGACTTAAAAGCAGTCCTAACATTGATTTGTATCAAATGACAGGTGAGTTCATAGATGATTATACAATGAAAGTTGGTGATGAGATAATAAAAGGAGATAAAATTTTGCTATGCTCTGGTTCTGCACCACTTATTCCAAAAATAGATGGATTGGAAAATGCAGGATATATTACGAGCGATGAATTACTTTTATTAAATGAATTGCCAGATAGTATTGCCATTATAGGAGGAGGCTATATAGCCATGGAATATGGTTTTTTCCTTGCAATGATGGGGGCAAAAGTTACAATAATAGAAATGCTACCAAGAATAATTTATGGAGAAGAACCTGAAATATCAGAACTTTTGCAAAAAGAAATGTCAGAAATAATGGATATAAAAACTGGTTATAGAGCAATAAAAGTTGAAAGAGGTGCTAAGAAAAAAATTATAGCTCAAGGAAGCAATAAAAAAATAGAAGTTGAGGCAGATGAAATTTTGGTTGCAGCAGGGAGAAAATCAAATTCTGATTTATTGAAGCCAGAGAAAACGGGAGTTAAAACCGATAAGCACGGATGGATTATTGTAAATGAATATTTAGAAACAACAAAGCCAAATATATGGGCTTGCGGCGACGCCATAGGCAGCCATATGTTCAAGCATGTTGCAAACTATGAATCGCAGATTGTTTATTACAATGCATTTGGGCAGAAAAAGATAAAAGTTGATTATCATGCTGTTCCTCATGCAATTTTTACTTACCCAGAGGTGGCAAGTGTTGGAATGAAAGAAGAGGAAGCAAAAAAAGAACATGACATTTTGGTAGGCTATTATTTATATGAAAATACAGCAAAAGGAGAAGCAATGGAAGCAAAAGATTATTTTGTTAAAGTTATAGTTGAAAAAGGCAGCTATAGAATTTTAGGAGCCCATATTATTGGTCCAGAAGCTTCAGTGCTAATTCAGGAAATAGTAAATTTAATGTACACGGATGATGGCTCAGCTATACCAATTTATAGAGGAATGCATATACATCCTTCTTTATCGGAAGTTGTTGAGAGAGCTTTTTACAACTTGGAGAAAAGGTAATTATATAAATAATTGAATCATACTCGTTTCATGGCTCACTTGCTTTCCATATTGGATATTAAAGATGATTTTGAAAAAATAATAGATGATGCAATAAATATGAAGAAAAATGGATACGAAAAAGTGCTTAAGGATAAAATTTTAGCCATGGTTTTTGAAAAAAGCTCAACAAGAACAAGAGTTTCTTTTGAATCAGCGATGCAAAAGCTTGGCGGCTATCCAATTTTTTTGAGCAAGAATGATATCCAACTTGGTAGAGGAGAAACAATAGAAGATACAGCAAAAGTTTTATCCCGTTATGCCGATGTTATTATGTATAGAGCTTACAGTCATAAAAATATGATTGAGTTGGCAAAAAATTCTTCTATTCCAGTAATAAATGGATTGGATGATGAGGAGCATCCTTGTCAAGTAATAGCTGATTTTATGACAATAAAAGAAAAGAAAGGTAATTTGAAGAAATTAAAAATGGTTTATTTTGGAGACGGGGATAACAATATGGCTCATTCATTGATGCTTGCCTCTGCAATATTTGGCGTTAAAATGAAAATTGTTTCTCCAAAAAAATATTGGCCAAAGCATGATTACATTGAAATGGCAAGAAAATTGGATGGGGAAATAGAAATAGAAGAAATGAATGATAATGCATCAAAAGGAGCGGACGTTATTGTAACAGATACATGGGTTTCAATGGGAGATGAAGCAGAAAAAGAAATAAGAATAAAAGAATTTAAGGGATACACTGTAACGGAAGAAATAATGAAAAAAGCAAAGCCAGATGCAATATTCATGCATTGCCTGCCTG
>CAZYCK010000069.1:0-5444 GCA_964646055.1 uncultured Thermoplasmatales archaeon
GTGGAGGAAAAATAATTATGACTGTCCATGAAAAATCAATTAAAAAATATTTAGAACCGGCAAAAGAACTCATAAAAAATTATGACATTCCAGATTATACAAAACAAAGAGTCATGCTATTTGAAAAATTTGTTAACTCATTATTTCAAAATGATAAAGTAAAAGACACAACATTACAGGATTTTTTATAGAAAGATGAAATAATTTTATAAACTTATACCAATTTTATTTTTCCCAACTCAGGCTCATAAATTATTCCTTTATCCATTAGAGAAGATATGGCTTCTTCTGCAATTTCTTTTTCAATTCCAATTTTTCGAGCTGCTTCAATAATCTTGTCCCATTCCACACCTTCTTCGACTTGCATTTCATTTATTATCTCCAGCATCTTATCTTCTGCATCTCCAATGTCCTTCTTTTCCTTTTTCTCACTTGTTATATATGATAAAGCTTCTCTCAACAAAAATTCATAATGCTCTATATCAATGTCTTTATAAAATTTTATTGCCTCCACGACGCCTTCCGCCACCTTGCTTGGGTAGCCCAATTGTTTAAGCTGTCTTATTGAAGGCATGTCCATATTCATTGCATCTCTTATTGCATCAATTCTCATCTTTAAATTTTTTGAAGCTTGTAAAATCCAGTAATCTCTCACCATTGAATCAACATTTTTAATATTTTCAGCTCTTACAGAAAGGTACAATGTTCCTTCTTCAGGTTCATATATTCTTACTTTTCCAACAACAGCAACATAACTCGGGCTTTCCATATCTGAAAGAATTGTAGCCACTTCTGGATTAAATGGTTCAGCATAAACATTATGTATTCCTGTTGGGTCTGCTATTCTTGCTCTCCATCTTATTCCTTCTTTTCCAATATTTTCAACATCAGTAAGAACACCAACGATAAAAAGCCTGTTTACTTTAGCTCCTAAAGGAGTTATTACATATTTTGGTGCTTTTTCTTCTTTTCCATGAATCACATGGTTTGAATCATTATATTCTGCAGCAAAAATTCTCCATGACGGCTCCCTCATTTTATCCACCCAACTCCGTCAAAATTTCTTCAACCTCTTCATTAATCAATGGCTTAACTTTTTCAACTTTTTTTGCAATTATTGATACAATAAAATCACTTTGTATTGAATCACCCAATACCCTAACAGGAATTGCAAGAAGTTTATCAACTATTTCATCATAAATTATTCCATAATCCATTGCTTCTTCTGCAACTTTCATAAACTCCTGCATGCTTTTTTCCATTAATGCTTCGGAATTTTTTTTATCAAATAAAACATCTACGGCTCCTGTTCCATCATCAACCAAAGCTCTTATCCTAAAATCTGGCACACCATCTACTTGACCATGCTCATCACAAATTCCTTCTTTTAGCTTCCTTCCACATTTTGGGCATCTGAATATTATGCCTGAATCACGTCTTATATCAAGTATTAGCCCTTCCATAAGCAAATCTATACCACCACCTCTTTCCACTACTTTATATAATGGAATAACATAGGGCTCATATTTTATATCTTCATCAATTTTTTCAACTTCTGAATTTTCGTCAAATATTAATTGAGGAGCACCACGCCAACTTCTTATATACCCTCCTTTTATTTTTATTGCATCTCCTATTTTCAAACCAAAATCTTTCCATGCTGTAAATGTTATTCTCCCTGTTTCATCTTCAAGAACTCCAGAATATAAAGTTTTTTTCTCCTCACCAATATTAACTTGCCTTGATTCAATACTTGCTATTTTTCCTCTAACTTCAACATTTGACTTGCCAGGACTTAAATCAATTATGTTATATTTTCTCGCTTCTCTTTTAACTAATTCTATATCCTCATCAATTTTTTCTATATTTGTCCATTCTGATAAGCTAATACGTGGCTGACCTTGCCACTCACTTGAAGAAGCATTTTTTATTTTTATTACATCCCCTCTCTGCAAACCAAAATCTTTCCATGCTGTGAAAGGTATGACTGCTGTCTCGTCTCCAAGCAAGCCGCGATAAATTTTTTTACTCTTTCCTTTAACCTCCACTTCTCTTTCTTCAATTGTAATTATTTTTGCAATTGTTGATATTCCTCTCTCGTTCATTTTAATATCTTTAATTTTCTTTTCTTTTGCCCCTCCTCCATATTTCCTTATCAATGCATTTTTAGCCTGCTCTAATGGAACACCATAATCTAAAAATTCTTTCAATTTTTTTTCAATTTCCTGTCTATCTGCTTCAACACTATTCAAAATTTCTTCAACTACGTTTTCAACATCCATCTTATCATACATAAATAATATCCTTTTATAAAATTTTGTGGTGAATTGTGAATATAATGAGGTTTACAAGAGGGTTTTTTAAAAATGTTTTTTCATTGCTTCAAGAATGGTTCAATAATCGTAGATATCTTTTCAAAATGTTACCAATGTTACTTGATATTATAATTTCATTTCCCTTACAATTTCATCTATATTAATGCCTGCTAGTTCGCTCAATTCTTCATGCAATTTTAACAACTTTTTTACTGCTTTGCCCCCTATCTTTTTCATCCACACTTTTGCCACTTCATCTACACTTCTATATCCATTTCCAACTAAATTGTCAGCATGAGCAACTATTTTTTCTTCAATGCTATGGGGGCTATAATCTTTTTTTGGCAAACCAAGTTTAACTGCATCATCTTCGTCTATGCCAGCGCCGCCATGATGCTCTATGATTTTTATAATTTTTTCAGGTATTCCATATTTCCTTGCAATTTTTACTCCTTCGACAATGTGCATTATGCTATGTGTTTTTGCCCTTCCAACATCATGCAACATCGCCCCAGCTTCAACAGCTTGCAAATCAACTTTTATTCCATTTTTTCTTATTTTTTTTGCAATTTCCATTGCAAGCTTTGTGACTTTTATACAATGTCTTATGACGTTTTTATCACATCCTTCATTCTGCAAAATTTTAAGATAATTATATTCAATTTTTTTCTCTCTCATAGAAGGAACTATTTTAAAAATTCCATTAAAATTTTTATTGAGCCAAGCAGCATTCAACAAAAAATGCAAAAAAATTGCAAGAGCAGCCACCTCGCTATGAGGCTGATTTCCAATAGCAACATTATAATCTGCGATTTTATAAAATTCACTTGGAACTTTTTCAGCTCCAACAATTACAGCAATTTTATCCTCTTTCTTTATTTTTTCAATAACTTTATCGATTTTTTCTCCATACATTGTTAAATGAATAATGCTTCCGTCCCATTCTTTAAAAAATTGTTGCCAGCTTATTCCACTTTTTATAAAAAAATCATTTCCAAATTTTTCTTTAACTTTTTTAATGCCTTCTTCAATTTTTTTATCTTTTGTATCTATTATTATTCCTCGAGCGCCAAAAGCTCTTGCAACCAATGCAACATGTGTCGTTATTCTTTTATCTCTAGCAATTCTGTGCCCAAACCGATAGACTACAACTTCCATTCCTCTTTTTCCTCCTCTGGTATTATCAAAAGATATGTACATGCAGCAGCTAAAAAAAATGTTATGATTGGATGAATTTTGTCAAATAATGATGTGTTGCCTGTTCTAAGTGAAAGCAACATTAAAATAACTGCAGCCATGCTCAATATTCCACCTAAAAAACCTCCAATGGTTGGGTTGGCAATTTTTGATGGAATTAAAGAAAAAGCAATGGCAAGGAAATAAATAACTATTGCCCCCAATACAGCTGTTGAAATTGAATAAATGAATATTTCATTAATTTTCCAGTTGAATGAATATATTGTAAAAAACCATATATAAAATGCCAGTCCCATGAGTCCAAGACCAGATAAAAACGATAATACACCTTTTGGAATTTTTGTCTTCATAAACATGGATATGACTGCCATTAATAAAATTTATTTAATTTTTTCAATTTATGCTTATGAAAATTGCTGTTATTTTAATCACGATTCTTTTGGCAATGCCTGCAATTTCAGATAAATTTTGGAATGATAATACAGAAAAATTTCATGACGCAACAAGAGAATGGTGGGATATAGATGCTTTTATTCATACCGATAAAAATTATAGCATAACATCTTCTTTTGAATATGAAAAGGAAACTCCTGCAAGCAATCTCTTTTTAACTCTATTTGATTTAGATGAAAATAAATTTTATGATATGGGCTCTTATGGTGATAACATATCAAGCATAAAATATGAAAATGGATATATAAAATACAAAAATTGCTGGATAAAGCCTTCATACCCCAATTATAAGGCATATTTTGAAAGGGGTAATAAAAAAATATATATAGAAATGCATGCGTCGGCTCCGCCAATGGAAGTGGCGGAAGGCATATCAAATTATCTCCCAATTGGCTTTGGATACTATAGATACACTTTCACATCAAAATGCATTGCAAGAGGATGGATTGAGATAGATGGTGAGAAAAAAGAATTTACAGGAATTGCATACTATGAACATGTGTGGGGAAATTGGAGCTATAATAGCCCACTTAGAGAATTTTCTTTTATAACATTGAAGAATTATGTAAGTTTATTTAAATGGTGGATAAACGGCATGAAATTTGATTCCAAAAATTTTACAATTTCTACAGACAATCCTTTTGGATATGATTGGAGTTGGGGATTTTTTGACAATGGTTGGACAATATTTTTTGGAAATATTCCATTCTGGATAAGAGGCATTCCATTGGGCATAATATATATCTACAATGGAAAGAATTATATGGAATTTAAAGTAACTGGATACAAATATTTGAATGGCAGCTATATCGATGGAGCATTTTTTCCGAGAGAGCTAGAAATTACTGCCTCAGGCAATGGAAATCTTACTCTTTTCTTTCAAATGACGCATAAGCCACATATTTATAAAGATAATTTATCATCTTTATACTGGAAAGAATTGATACTTTATGAATGCCCTGGAAAAATTTATGGATGGTATGAAAAAAATGAATTGAATGGCAAAGGAGAGATAGAAATAGAAAGGCAGATAAACATAATTGCATACATTCTTTTCAAAATTTTCTTTGGCTCATTAAATATATATAAAGCGTAAATATTTTCATGAAAATGAATGAACCTAAGATAAATATAGGAAAAGGAAAAATTTATAGAAGCAATATAAAATGCACAGAATTGGAAGATGGAACTCCAGTTATAATTCCTTATTTTGTTATGCAGGGAAAAAGGAAAAAACCTATTCTTCTTTTAAATGCAGCAATTCATGGAGATGAATTAAATGGTATAGAAGTCATAATAAGATTATTTGAAAAATTAGATCCAATGAAATTGAATGGAACAATACTTGCTGTTCCTGTCGTAAATTCTTTGGCTTTTAGAGAAAGAAAAAGGATGGATCCAATCGATGGAAAAGATTTAAACAGGCTTTTCCCTGGAAAGAAAAATGGAACAGTTACAGAAAGAATAGCATACTATTTT
>CAZYCK010000070.1:0-5437 GCA_964646055.1 uncultured Thermoplasmatales archaeon
TTTATCTTATGAATATTTTTGCAATCATCCATGAAGCAGCTATTACCAATATAAGGGCAAATCCTATTCTCAAGAATTTTTCATTTACTTTAACATGCATACGTGCTCCAATTTGTGAGCCAGCTATAATTGATGCACCAAAAATTAAGCACAACTGCCAGTTTATGCCTCCTTTCAATGCATGTCCTAAAAATCCCATTGATGTTGATACGAGCAGTATAAAAGTGTTTGTTCCCATGGCTATTCTTAAAGGAATGCCTCCAAGCAAAATGCAAACAGGTATAATCAGCCCGCAACCAGATATTCCTACCATACCTGCCAAAAATCCAGCAAATCCAACAGGGAGAATAATATACAAAATATTCATGTCATACTCTCCACCATAAAATTTGCGATGCCATGCACCAAATTTCCCAATCTTTGGTTTAACATTTTTATTCACAAACATAAATACTGCAGAAATAAGAAGAAAGATTGCAAATGACGCTTTTAAATAAACCGCAGATATGCCTTTCGAGAGGAAGCCGCCAAGAAAAGAGGCGGCGCCGACGCAGGCAGCAAGCGCAAAAGCAAGATGCCAGTCCAATTGTTTATGTTTCATTGAATATACAGGCACCATGGAAAGGCCCTGCAACATTATAAGGAACTGCGTTACTCCTGCAGCAGTATAAAATGGAATGGAAAGTAAAGTTATCATTGTTGGTAGATAAAATTCCCCACCACCTCTACCAAACATGGAGAATATTGTAGATATAACAAAAATTGCAATTGCTGTTACAATAATGCCAATCATGTTGCGGTATGAAGAAAAAATATTTATGCTTTACTTGACAGATATTGTCAGGCAATTTTATGGAATTTTTCGATAATCTCAATCTATTCATAACATTTATATTCGTTCAGGCATTTAGAATAATGATAATTATGGATGAAGAAATAGCAAGAGAAAAAATTAGGAATTTGCTTACGCCAGAAATAGCAGTGTGCAAGCCATGCAGGGAGAAATATAAGGAACTTGCGTCTTGTAGTGTATGCGGAAGAAATTTACTTGACCCAGAATACAGAGGAATGGTATATGAATGTCCGATATGTGGAAAATTATTTTGCGAGGAATGCTGGAATAAGATGGAAGCAGGAGAGATAACGCATACACATGAAGATGAAGATAAAGCAAAAATTTTTAAATAATTTTTAAAAAATGACAGAAGAATACGGAATTGATAAAATAAAAGTACTTGAAGGTTTAGAAGCAGTTAGAAAAAGACCCGCAATGTACATTGGCTCTACAGACATTCATGGACTGCATCATTTAGTAGAAGAAGTTGTCGATAATTCTGTTGATGAAGCATTAGCTGGATATTGTAGCAAAATTGAAGTTATAATAAATAAAGATGGCAGTATAACAGTAAATGACAATGGTCGTGGCATTCCTGCTGAAATTCATAAAGATTATGGAATATCTGGTATAGAAGTGGTCATGACAAAATTACATGCTGGAGGAAAATTTGACCAAAGGGCTTATAAAGTGGCAGGCGGGCTGCACGGCGTCGGCGTGTCTGTTGTCAATGCTCTTTCGGAATGGATGGAAGTAGAGGTGAGAAGAGATGGGAAAATATATAGGCAGAGATATGCAAAAGGAAAGCCTGTTACAAAGTTGGAGGAAGTTGGAATCGCAAACAAAAGTGGAACAAAGGTTACATTTTATCCTGACAGCGATATTTTTGAGAATAAACAATTTGATTATTATATAATAAGGAAAAGATTGCAGGAAGTTGCATTTTTGAATAAAGGACTTGAAATAAGTTTGGAAGATAAAATAGAAGGAAAAAGAGACGTATTCAAATATGAAGGAGGGATAGCTGAATTTGTAAAATATATAGATAGGAATAAGAATTCGCTTCATGATGTTATATATTTTGAAGGAGAAAAGGATGATGTTAAAGTAGAAGTGGCTATACAATATACAGATGGCTATGCTGAAAATGTTTATACTTTTGTGAATAACATAAATACAAAAGAAGGGGGCAGCCATTTATCAGGTTTTAAATCTGCATTGACAAGAGCTTTAAATGAATATGGAAGGAAGAATATATTCAAAGGAAATGAAGTTTTAAGTGGGGAAGACGTAAGAGAAGGGCTAACAGCAATAATATCATGCAAGGTTCCAAATCCACAATTTGAAGGACAGACGAAAACAAAACTTGGGAATAGCGAGGTTAAGGGAATTGTTGAAAACATTGTTTATGATAAGCTATCCATGTTTTTTGAAGAAAATCCAGATGTAGCAAGAAGCATCATTGAAAAGGCTCTTGAAGCATCTCGTGCAAGAGAAGCAGCTAAAAAAGCGAGAGAGTTAGTAAGAAAAAAGAGTTATCTCGAATCTTCCTCGTTGCCAGGAAAGCTTTCGGATTGCACTTCAAATGAACCAGAAAAATGCGAGCTATTTATTGTAGAAGGAGATTCTGCCGGTGGCTCAGCCAAACAGGGGAGAGATAGAAAATATCAGGCTATTCTTCCAATTAAAGGAAAAATTTTGAATGTTGAAAAGGCAAGCTTTGATAAATTATTGGAAAATAATGAAATAAGGGCTATAATCTCTTCTATTGGAACAGGTATAGGAGATGAATTTGATATAAGGAAAGCAAATTATCATAAGATAATAATAATGACAGATGCAGACATTGATGGAGCGCATATAAGAGCTTTATTACTCACTTTCTTTTTTAGATATATGCGTGGGCTTATCGAAAATGGTTATGTTTATATTGCTCAGCCTCCTTTATATAGAATAAAAAAGGGAAAGAAAAGTTTCTATGCTTATAGTGATGAAGAAATGAAAAAAATAGCAGGAAATGGAGCAAGCATTCAAAGGTATAAAGGTTTAGGAGAAATGAATCCTGAACAACTTTGGGAAACAACAATGAATCCTGAAAAAAGGATATTAAAGAAAGTCGAAATAGAAGATGCAATAGAATCAGATGAGCTTTTTACAATATTGATGGGTAAAAATGTTGAAGAAAGAAGAAGATTTATTGAGATGCATGCAAAGGAGGTAATGAACCTTGATATCTGATAGAATAATTATAAAGCCAATAGAAGAAGAGATGAAAACTTCATATCTTGATTATTCAATGAGTGTAATTGTTGGAAGAGCATTGCCAGATGTTAGAGATGGATTAAAGCCAGTGCATCGTCGCATATTGCATGCAATGAATGAAATGGGGCTTCATTATAATAAGCCTCATCGTAAGTCAGCAAGAGTTGTTGGTGAAGTTTTAGGAAAATATCATCCTCATGGAGACATGGCTGTATATGATGCTTTAGTAAGGATGGCTCAACCTTTTTCAATGCGTTACTGCCTTATCGATGGGCAAGGAAATTTTGGAAGCATAGATGGCGACAGCCCGGCGGCGATGAGATATACTGAAGTGAGGCTTGGAAAAATAAGTAAGGAATTGTTGAAAGATATAGAAAAAGATACTGTAGAATGGCGCGATAATTTTGACGGAACATTGAAAGAGCCTGCTGTTCTTCCAGCATTGCTCCCAAATTTGCTTGTAAATGGCTCCACAGGTATAGCAGTTGGAATGTCAACAAATATGCCTCCTCATAATCTGAAGGAAGTTGTAGATGCAATAATATCAACTATAGATAATCCAGATATAACAACTGCAGAATTAATGAACTACGTCAGGGGACCAGATTTTCCAACTGGAGGAATAATATATGGGAGAAATAAAATATATAGGGCTTATGCAGAAGGCAGGGGGCTAATAAGAGTAAGAGCCAAAATTCATTTTGAAAATGATAACATCATTGTAACAGAATTGCCATACATGGTTAATAAGGCGGAAGTTATAAAAAGAATAGCAGAACTTGTAAGAAAAGGTGTCATAACAGGTATATCTGATTTAAGAGATGAATCTGATAGAAGGGGCATAAGAATATTCATTAAATTGAAAAAAGATGCGATGCCAGAAATAATCAAAAATCAGTTGTTAAAACACACCCAGCTTGAAGTAACATTTGGAATATTAAATATTGCATTGGTTGATGGAGAACCAAAACTTTTGAATTTAAAAGGATTGATATATGAATACATAAGGCACAGAAGAAATGTTATAACAAGAAGAAGCAAATTTGATTTGAAAAAAGCCCAAGAAAGGAAGCATGTGCTTGATGGATTTATAAAAGCTCAAGAAAATATTGATGATGTGATTTCATTAATAAGAAAATCTAGAGATGTAAAAGAAGCGATGGGAAAATTGATTGAAAAATACAATTTTTCTGAAATACAGGCAAAGGAAATACTTTCCATGAAATTGCAATCATTAACAGGTATGGAATATGAATCTTTGAAAAAGGAAAGAGAAGAAAAATTAAAGGAGATAGAAAGGCTAACAAAAATATTATCAGATAAAAAGGAAATAGATAGAATAATAAAAGAAGAACTTACCTATCTTAAAGAAACCTATGGGGATGAGAGAAGAACAGAGATAAGAGAAGAAGAGACGGAAATGGATATAGAAGATTTGATACAGGATGAGCCCGTTGTCATAATTCTAACAAATCATGGTTATATAAAAAGAATATCAATAGATGAATATAGAATGCAACACAGGGGTGGAAAAGGACTCAATGCAATGAAAATGAAAGAAGATGACAGCATATATAAAATAATTAATGCCTCTACGCACGACACAATTTTATTCTTTTCTTCAGATGGAAAAGTTTATTCAAAAAAAGCATATCAAATACCAGCCGGCGCAAGGCAGAGCAGGGGCAGGGCAATAGTGAATTTCCTTCCTTCTGGCAATATAGTTGAGATGATTCCGATAAAAGAGTTTAATGACGCCATAATTTTTGCTACAAAAAAAGGGATTGTTAAAAAAACGTCTCTGGCGTCATACTCAAAAATAAGATCGACTGGGATAAAAGCTATAAAATTAGATGGTGATTCAATTGTTTCAGTTAAAATAGTTAGAAAAGGGGATAAAATAATTCTTGCTTCTCCAGATGGATATGCATGTGTTTTTGATGAAAAAGAAGTAAGGCAAATGGGAAGAAATACGAGAGGAGTAATAGGAATGAGGAGAAGTGTTGTATCAATGGAAGTTGCAAAAGATGGTGATTTGCTTACAATAACAGAAAATGGATATGGAAAGAGAACATCACTGGAAAAATATAGAGAAACAAAAAGAGGAGCAAAAGGGGTCAAAACCATAAAAATAAGTGAGAGGAATGGCAAAGTTGTTGGAATTATGGCAGCAGATGATGAAGATGAGATACTAATATCTACAAAGCATGGAATGATGATAAGAATAAAAGCAGAAAATATAAGAAGGCAGGGAAGAAATACAATGGGAGTTAGGTTAATAAAATTGAATAAAGGAGATAAAGTAGTTAGCTTTGCAAGAGCCCTTTCTTAAGAAGAAAG
>CAZYCK010000071.1:0-5330 GCA_964646055.1 uncultured Thermoplasmatales archaeon
ATACTTTTCCAGCAATTTTATCAAACGCAGAGGTTGTTCATCATTTATCTCCAGAACAGCATTTATTAACTTCATATCATAACCGATTTTTTTTGCTCCTGATGCAAGAGCCTTCAAATCTTTTGGGAAGCAGGAGCCGCCAAACCCAGCGCCAGCATTTAAAAAATATGGAGAGATGCGATGGTCCATGGCGACGGCTTTCATAACATCATAAACATCTATTCCCAAAATTTTTGCTAAGTTTCCAATTTCGTTTGCAAATGATATTTTTGTTGCAAGAAATGAATTGCTTGCATATTTTATCATTTCCGCAGTTGTTGGATTTGTCACCATAATCGGGGCTTTTATTGGAGCATATAATTTTTTTAATATTTCTTCCCCTCTCTCATCTATAGCCCCAATTATTATCCTATCAGGATTCATGAAATCATGTAATGCCATCCCTTCCCTCAAAAATTCGGGATTCATAGCAATGCTTATTTTATCAGAATATTTTCTTATAATTGGAAGCAAAATTTTTTCTGTTGTTCCAGGAAAAACCGTGCTTTTTATAATTATAAGCCCGTCATCCAAATTTTTTGCTGTATTTTCCACTGCTTGTTTAACATATTGCAAATTTATTGAACCATCTGGCAATGATGGAGTTCCAACACATATAAAAACAACGTTGTCTAAATTTTCGTAGTCGGTTGTTGCGCTTATTTTATCAAAATTTTTTTTAATTAATTCTTGCAAACCTTCTTCATAAATTGGAGCCATTCCTTTTTTTATTTTATTTATTTTATCTTCATCTATATCTATAAACTTGACTTTGTTGCCAAACTCTGCAAAAGAAATTCCTGTAGTTAAGCCAACATATCCTGCTCCTACGATGCTTATTTCCATGATTGTAAATATGATACATTATAATAATTTTAATAATCCATCGCTTTTTCCACCAATTGGAGCATATCAATAACATTTCCATATTTTTTTAAATGAGCATAGCATTCAGGAGACGCTGTAACAATAGTAGCATTTTTATCTTTTGCTTCTTTTACCATGCTTTCAGCAAGCATTTTTGCTTCATTTGGAAAAGCCCTTTCAAATTCAATTCTCCCTCCGCAGCATTTTGGTGAGCTAAATTCAATAAGCCTGCCAATTTTTTTTATAATGCTCCTTCCATCCACTCCAAGGTAAGAAAGCTCAGGCGGTTCATGATATAAGTATCTCCCTCCAACATAATTCAAATTCAATTTCTTCAATTCATCAAAGATATGGCTAATTTTAAAACCGCTAAAAAATTTCATACAATCATATTCATAGAAAATTATCTCTTTTACTCCTGCATCTCTAAAATCATGCAAAACTTTCTCAGCTATGTCATTTTTTCTTCCAATTCTATCCATAGCGGCTCCGCACCCGCCATAATATGGATTTGCGTTCAACAATGAAGAAATTTTTTTCACTGCCCCAATTTTTTTTGCCTGCGCTCCTGCAAATATTATTTTTTCTCCTCTGGGCTTTTCATTTATTGAATGCAATTCTTTAATGAGCTTTTCATGAGCTGGAAGCAAATTTTTTAAATCATAGCGGGCTGCTTTTATTATATCTGTTATTTTTATTAGAGAAGGACATGTTGTTTCACATATTCTGCATAGAGGAGTTTTTTGAAGAGTTTTAACAACTGAATCATCTTCTTTTATTTCTCCCGTTAAGAGACCATAGGCAACCATTATTTTTCCTTTTGGTCCATCAACTTCTTTTTTTGTTAAATTGTATAACGGGCATAATTTTTTGCAGAATCCACATCCTGTGCAACTTAAAATTTCATCATGATATTTTTCAAGCATCTCATCACCTATAACGCAAATTTGTTATTATACTTCCTTTCCATTCCATCATCTTGCCAGGATTCATTATATTTTTCGGGTCTATGGCATCTTTTATTTTTTTCATTATCTCCAAATTTTCTTTAACCATCCATGGAGCTTTTGATATACCTATTCCATGCTCTCCACTAACTATTCCTCCAAGGCTATAAACAACTTTATAAATTTCATCAACAACTTTTTCCGCCTTTTTCCATTGCTCCTTATCTTTTGGATTTATCAATATTTTCGTATGCAAATTTCCATCACCAGCATGCCCATAAGTTCCAATCAAAATGTTATATTTTTTAGATATTTCTTGAAAAGATTTTACAGCATCAGGTATTTTGGATATTGGAACTGCCATATCATCTGCAAGGGAAACAGAAATCTTGTCCTTTCCATATCTTGATAAAGAAGGTAAAACACCTTTTCTCCCCTCCCATAGCTTTTCCATTTCTTTTTCATCATCGGTAAATTCCACTTTTTTTGCACCACTTTCCTTGCATATCCTTACTATTTTTTCGATATCTTCCTTTATTTCCTGCTTTTTTCCATCTTTTTCTATGATTAATATAGCTTCTACATCAGGCAATCCAATTTTCATTGACTTATTCACTGCCTGTATGCAAATTTTATCCATTATGTCCAAAGCTGATGGAATGATACCAGAAGATATTATGTTTGCAACCCCTTTTCCAGCATTGTAAATGTTGTCAAAAGATGCTAAAGCAACCCCCCTTTTCTCAGGCAATGGAGATATTTTCAATGTCGCCTCTGTTATTATTCCTAAGGTGCCTTCGCTTCCAACCATCAAGCGTTCGATTTGATATCCAGATGCATTTTTCAATGTTGAAGTTCCTATCCTATAAATTTTTCCTGGAGGAAAAACAACCTGTAAGCCAAGAACATAGTCCCTTGTGGCACCATATTTTATAGCTCTCATTCCAGATGCATTTGTAGCTATCATGCCCCCAATAGTGCATACGTCGCCGCTTCCCGGCGAGGGCGGAAAGAAAAAGCCATACTTCCTCAATTCATCGTTCAGTTGTGCATATATTACGCCTGGCTCAACAACACAATAAAGATTTTCAACCCTAACTTCTTTTATTTTATCCATTCCAGCCATATCCAAAATGATTCCTCCTTTTATTGGAATAGCTTGTCCTGATAAGGCTGTTCCTGCTCCTCTAGCAATAATTGGCACACCATATTTATTTGCAATTGTAACAGCTTCTTTAACATCATTGACATTTTCTGGCTTAACAACAACATCTGCCATGGCATGATGTATGCTCGCATCAAAACCATAAGCATACTTGCTGGCTATATCATAAAAAACTTTATTTTTTCCTAAGCTGCTTTCAAGCTCTTCTATAACATCCATAATGATAAAGAATACTCCATTTATTAATTTATCACAAGAATTGCCAATAAGAAAATGCAAATATCATTATCAAAATAAGGCATACAATACTTGAAATAAGCCCTGTTTTTATTAAATTTTTTTGCGATATGTAGCCAGAAGAATATGCAATTGCTACTGATGGTGTAGATATAATCAAAACAAATGAAGTTCCACCTGCCATTGCTATAGACATGACAGCCATAACAGGATTTATTCCTGCAGAAACCAGCATTTCAAAGCCAATTGGTAGCATGGTGGCAACAGCAGCAGTGTTACTCATTAAATTTGTCAAAAAAATTGTAATGAAAACCACAGAAAATAGAATGAGCCATTTATTATCCCCAAAAAAAGGAATGACGTTGCCAGCAAGCCAGGCGGCGGCGCCTGTCGTTGCCAAACTTTTCCCCATCGTTATTGCCCCCCCATAAAGCATTATTATACCCCATTGAACTCTTCTTTCGATATCATCCCAGCTCACAAGATTTAATAGGAATAGGGCAGAGGCAGCAAGAAGTGCTATGACTGCTATACCTATAGTGCTTGAAAAAAATACCCATAAGATTATGGTTATTGCATAAACAAAAAAGATTTCCTTTTCCTTTGATTTCATTTTTCCCATTCTTGAAACATCTTTTTGCAAAATGTCTATTGCATGACCAATGCTTTTTATTTCGGGAGGATACATATAAATGATTATTATGAATAAGAGAGGCAATGCAACAAAAACAACTGGCAATGCGTATTCCATCCAGCCAACAAATGTAAGGTTGTAATCCATTTCTCCAAGAAATGCTATGCTCAAAGGATTTCTTGCTCCTCCAAGCAATGTCCCCCAGCTTCCTATAGAAGTTCCATAAGCCAGAGCAAGCATTGATGCAACACCAAAATTACTTTCTTTTGGAATTGCTTTTAATGACAACAATATGGTTATTAAAATTGGTAGTAATAAAATGGCTACAGCATGTGATAACATTATGAAGGATAAAACAGCTCCTGTGAACATGATCCCGAAAATAAATGTCTTGCTATTCTTTCCAAATATGCGGAGTAATTTCAATGCAAATCTTTTATGCAAACCATATTTTTCCATCGCTGCAGCAAGAATAAAGGAAGCAAGAATAAAAAATACAGCTTTATTGCCAAAATTTGCAAAAACATCTTCTGCTGACATTATGCCAAATAAAGGCTGCAAAGCCATTATTAATATGCCAGTTGCTGCAATTGGTATTGCATTTGTTATCCATAAAATGACAGCCATGGCAAGTATTCCAAGCATTATTTCCCCTTCCTTTGTCAATCCATTTGGCGAGGGAATGACAATGGCTAATACAATCGCAAGGAGTGCTATTGAAATATAAATTTTTTTCATTCTTGAATAGAGAGAAATATAAAATAAAATACTTTCTTTTTATTATGAAAAATCGACATATGTTGAATAAAAAGGAAGCAAGAAAGATAATAAATGAAATTGAAGAGAAATTGGGTTGCAAAATAGATAAATCAATAGAAATAGGAGAATATGAAAATATGAAATTTTTATTTATTGACAGGAAGTTATATGGAATGGTTATTAATGGACAGCCATTTTTGAATGTTTTAGGATTGAAAAAATATAAAGCAAGAAAAAAATTTGTTGTTGTTGATGATGGAGCAATAAAATATATCTTAAATGGAGCAAACATTATGGCAGCTGGCATAACCAATGCCGATGAAAATATAAAAACCAATGAAATTGTATGGGTTAAAGATTGCCGTGATTTACCTCTTGCTATTGGAAAAGCATTGATGGATGGAAAAGAAATGAAAGAAGCAAAAAAAGGAAAAGCAGTTGAAAATATTCACCATATAGGAGATAGAATATGGAAAATGGCAAAGGAAAGTGAAGAAACCTAAAATTTTTTAATCCCTGTTTATTCAGGAATATGCTTCGCATTTATAACACACTTACTAGAAAGAAAGAATCTTTTATTTCGATGGAAGAAGGCATTGTTAAAATGTATGTTTGTGGAATGACTACTTATAGTGATGCCCACATAGGACATGCACGCACTTATGTTGCCTTCGATATTATT
>CAZYCK010000072.1:0-5257 GCA_964646055.1 uncultured Thermoplasmatales archaeon
TGACTCTATCATAATGCATGAGAACAAAATTTGGAGCGGTTCCATTTTTAATAGCTTTAATCTTTGGTTAATAAGCAGAATCCATGATTTTGAAACTGAATTTATGGCTCATGCTTTTCATCTGATAACGTTCGCCACAGTCTGGGCAAATAAAATCAACAACCTTTTCATTTGGCGGAGTGGGTTCTAAAAAAATGGATGGACAAGCTGGGCAATACATGTTTTCTTCAAACCATTTCTCAGTAATAACACGGGCTTTCTGTGAATAACTTTTATAATTTTTTGCAATCTCAGGTCTTAATGAAATTTCCATGCTAAGATATAAACGAGATGGATTTGATCTTTTCGATTAAAAATTATAGTTATATCTTACTTACAAAATGTTGTAACTATAAAAAAATACAACTTTTTTAATAAAATTTATGAGAAGCATGATTTTAGAAATGGGGCATATTAAAGTTTATGAGCCAATTTTGATAGATGAAGGAGAAGGATATTTTATGAGAGCCACAAGAGTAGATGTAGGTTCATTTAATATTATAGCAATAGAGCAAATGCATCCAAACTATGGATATTTTGCAGAATATATGTTGTGGATAAAATCGTTGCATATAATAAAATGGAAAAGTGTGCCTGTTATAAGAGCATCTTATAATATGTCTCTTGATAGATTCCTTGAATTATATCCATATTTTAATTTGCTTTTCAAATAGTTATATTTATATCCAAAAATGTATAAAGAAATATGAAAAAATTTATTGTCTTACTTATTGCATTAATCTTTATTTTTCCAATTAATGTAAGCTCGACCCACGAAAATAAAATAATTCTTGTTTCAGATTCTGATGCTTTTTATACCCTCATTGCAACTCCATTATCTTTTCATGAAGGAAAATTGCCAATTCTTCTTTTCAAAGAAAATTTAACCCATCAGCATGAAAGATTTATAAATTCTTATAATGGCAATAGTTTTATTGTAATCGGCAACCACATTGATGCAAACTATCCAAAACAGGAATTTGTTGGCGCCCCTGCTGACATATCAATAAAAATTGCAGAGAAATTTTATGGAAATAGCAAATTTGTTGTCATTCTCCCTTATGAACAATATAATCTTTCTCTTATAGCTACTCCAATAGCATGCTACCTTGATGCTCCTGTATTGGTCTACGATGGAAATGACAATGAAATAGAAAATGTTTGCAAGCATTTAAATGCAGATGAAATAATAGGAATTGGAAATGTAAGCATAGGAAATATTCATTTAAAAAATGAAAGTCAGATATATGGTTATATTCATTCAATAAAAAATGTAGGCTATGTTGCCCTTACAAATCCTGATGATGAATTGCCATTAAGGGTTATAAGCAGGAATAATATTCATCTAAATGGGCATATAACAAATGTTAAGATAATATTGTTTGCGAAAGAATTCAATTTAATTGGAAATGACGAAAAAATATTTTATATTGATATTCCAGATGGAATAAATAGAATTGAAGCTTACATTAATATTTCAAAACATGATAGCACACCATACATAATTTTTGCAACATTATATGATGAAAATGGAAAATTAGCTACATATTCATCGAGTTTTGCATATTCAAATCAAAAATGCTATATTGACACCTTATCAATAAATAATAAAGGAAAATACAAGCTTATTGTAAAAGTTTATCATGGTATAAAAGGTGGCTATTTCAGTCAGCGTGGTATATCCATAGCAAATGTTGATTTTAATGTAGATTTAAAAATAACAAAACTTGCTCATGCTTGCATTTCTTCTTTACATGCATCAAAACTTGCTCCATATCTTGCATGTAGTCATAATGGAATTGTTATTGAAAGCAGAATTGCAACAAAAGAATATGAAAAGATAGCAAATCATACAACTGGAGGGGCATGGAATAATAAATTTCTGCAAAAATTTGTAAATTGCCAAGTGAATAAAACAGTAGATAAATTGAAGAAATTTATTGGAAATGCATCTATGGTTGCAATTGTTGGCGATAGCAATATGGTGCCAATGTTCTATTATAATGGAAGCAATGATACCAGCGTCGGCTTGGGCATACCATCAGATAATCCTTACTATCTCAATTTCTCAGTAGCAGTTGGACGTATAATAGCATGGGATAGCATAGATGCAAGTCTTTTAATAAGCAGAAACATTTTTTATAATAAAATTGCTCACGGCTCATGGATGAAAAATTTTACATTTATCTTTGGCGAAGGGTTTGGAGAAACTGGAGGAATTTTTCATCAAATACCCTATTCAAAAATTGTAAAGCAATATGGCTTTAATGCAAGAATTTTTGGCGATTTAAAGAATGACAGAGAAGCTTTAGAAAAATACAATGCATTTGATGCAAATTATATAGAATATGAAGGCCACGGAGACTGGTTCTGGATGTTTTCTTCAATATATGGCTTCAATTATTTAAACAAAGTTGTTGATGTGAGCCATGTTAAAAATTATGAATTAAAACCAAGCATTGTTCTGACTGCCGCCTGCCTCATGGCAAGAGTAGATGGAATTCCTTTAAAGGAGAACATAGGATTGGCTTTTATTCATGCTGGAGCAAATGCTTTTATAGGAGCGACAAGAGAAACATGGAAAGAAGCTGAACTTGAATTGATAGAAAACAATCTAATAAAAAATGATACGAGTATTGGATTTGCTATTCAACATGCAAAAGTTTATGATGAGCCACCTACAAAGTATGCACGCGTGCTATATGGCGACCCTGCTTTCAATCCTTATGAGCCGAATAGAAAATGAAATATATTACATTGGAATAACTTTTGTGGATACCGAAATAAAGAATTTGCATGAGAAAAAAATTTCAGATATACTTGATGAAAGAATAAAATGGAATTTGCCATTACTTGAAAGAAATGCAAGTATCCAGTCAGTTTTATCTATCCTAACTGCCCGTGACCATATATGGGTTGTTGAAGAGAAGAAAAGCAAAAAAGTTGTTGGTGTTATAACAGAATATGATATCCTCCGCCTTTTGGCTCCTGCAAAGCTTCCAAAATATGTCTTTGGAAAAAAATATGGCGTTTCAATAGAATATGGAACGGCAAAAAAAGCCGATGATGTTATGTGCAAGCAGGTGATAAAATGCTCACTAGATGAAAAAGTTGGTGATGTTCTTTCCAGAATGGTTAATGCTGGATTGAGAAGATTGCCAGTAATTGAAAATGATGAAATTGTTGGAGAAATAACGGCTCATTACATAATTCAAATTTTATTAGGTAAGAGATAATGTTTGATTTGAAATTGCTGTTAATAGAGCTTGGGGTAGCCCTTATTTTAGCCAGATTATTTGGTTATGTATTTGAAAAAGTAAAGCAACCTGCTGTTATTGGAGAAATTTTGGCTGGCATTGTAGTAGGGCCGTTTGTAATTGGTAGCATATCAGGATATAATTTTATTTCTCCTTCAATACAGGAGGGGATAGAATCAATTTCATATCTTGGAATAATCATTCTTCTATTTTTATCTGGTATAGATACAGGCATAGATGAATTAAAGAGAGCGAGCAGAAGTGGGATTATAACGTCATTATTTGATGTTAGTGTTGCATTTCTTTTTGGTTATATTGTTGGAACAATACTCCAGTATCCTTTCATATATAGAATTGCCATAGGAAATATTTTTTCTGCAACAAGCGTGGGCATTACAGTAAGAACTTTGATGGATATCGATGCTTTGCATACAAATGTTGGAAATTTGATTCTGACTGTAGCTGTTCTTGATGATATTCTTGGTATAGTTATTTTGTCGGTTACACTTGGCACAGGTTCTCCAGAAATTCTTTTGATAAAAGTAACAATCTTTTTTATAATATTTTTAGCTTTGTTATTTATATTTTACAAAATGCAAAAATTGAATTTAAGAACCCATATACCAAGATTTGTTTTAACTTCCGCTCTTGCATTCTGCTTCATATTTTCTTTTCTTGCGATGAGTCTTGGCTTGGCTGCAATAACTGGTTCATTTTTTGCTGGATTGCTTCTTAGTGTGTTTCCGCAAAGAAGGAGAATAAGCACTTTTGTTAGAGAAACTGGAGAAGTATTTTTCATTCCACTATTCTTTGTATGGGTTGGTTCATCATTTGATTTCTCAGCTTTGAAAGGGGTCGGCTATTTAATATTGTATTTCATTCCTATGGCTTTATTGGGGAAAATAGTCGGCTGCAGCCTTGGGGCAAAAATAAATGGATTTAAAAACAGGGATGCGCTGGCGGTCGGCGTCGGCATGATGCCGCGTATGGAAGTCGCTTTGGTCGTCGTAACAACAGAAATATCGATGAAAATTTTTCCAGCAAAGCTTGCTCATCAGATGCTTGCCTCTACAATATTGCTTGTAATAATTTCGTCTCTAATAACTCCTTTTGCATTGAAAGCTGTTTATAAGCCAAGCAATCAATAAAAATTTTTTAGCCTTTCACATATAAAATTTAGTGCTTTTTGCAAATTTTTTTTATTATCCCACTCTTTTATTATTTTTTCTGGATTGCTAACATCTTTATATTTCTGCAAAACATTTGGAATAGCTCTTATAATGTTATCAACTATTGTAACATCTGCATTTCTTGCTGTTCTCGATAAAGGATTCAAATCAACTGCAATGACAACTTTTCCCATTTTTTTTAAAGCCTCGCATCTATCACCATCTTCTAAAGGAATAAAAACAACATCGGCAGTATATATGCCGTCATAACTGCATATAGCCCTATCATGTTTCAATCCTTCTATTCTTGCATCTCCTTCCAATCCAAGTATATTCTTTCCCCCAAATTTTTCCAGCATCTCCACAATTTTTTTAATCCTCTCCTCACTTCTATGAAATAAATTGACTTCAATTTTTGCCCCAGTTTCTTCAGCCAACTTAATAATATATTTACCAGAAAGAATGGCTGTATTTCCATTTACTGAAATAACAGGCTTGCGGGCAATTTTTATATAACTGGCAGCAACCATGGAAGCGTAATCTGCAAAATCCTGTGTTTTTTCTCCAATTAAGTAATCAAAAGCTTCTCCTCTCCCATGAGCTATAAGTCCTGTTAAATGAACTACTCCATCTTCCATTCCTTCTACAATTCTTTGTCTTGTAATTAAACTTTCATATCTTGGATGACTTTTTGGAATCATAGTATAATAAATAGAAGGCATATATTATCTTTTTAAAAAAGGCTCTTTTCCATATAAATCCCATGCTCCTTATATCCAAGTTTTTTGTAAT
>CAZYCK010000073.1:0-5251 GCA_964646055.1 uncultured Thermoplasmatales archaeon
GCATATTGCCAGAATACTTCAAAACTGGTACATGATGAAGATAATGCAACAGTAGTTGTAGATGCGCCCAATATCATTGATCCAAAAATTGCTAATGACACTAATGGGCCACCTCTGGAACCAAATGATACTATATGCTACACAATGTGGATAAATAATACTGGGGATATTGATTCCAAAGATAATCCCGGAAATGAATTTGAAGATTCTATTCCAAATTGTACAACATATCTTGCTGGCTCTTTAAAAATAAATGATGCTACAAATGATGATAACATTTCGGATGGAATAGGCTATGATGCTGCCAATAATAGGATTGTATGGAATGGTGTTATTCCAGCCCATGGAACAATAAAAATCAGTTTTTGTGTCGTTGTAAATGAAAATGCTTCATGTAAATATATCTCAAATCAGGGTTTTGTACACTATGATAGCAATGGAGATGGAACAAACGATGTAGATAAGCCAACAGATAACCCAGCAACGGCTAAGAAAAATGACCCAACAACTCTCGTTATGGATTACACGCCGCCATGGTCATGGATGATTGTATCTTTAGATCCAGATGGATATGTAGGAGAAGCCTCAACATTCCATATATATGCTGCTGATGATATAAGTTCGTGGAAGATATACTATAAAATAGATGGAATCCAGCATAAAGGAAATTGGAATCAGTATGTGCAATTTCAGTTAAATGAATTGTATGGCTATACAGCAGGATGGCACACTATAGAATATTGGGCTATTGATGCAGCGGGAAATGAAGAAATGCCACATCATAAAGGAAGGTATTATTCAGATTTTACTGGTCCAGATGTTTCAACAAGCTTTGATGGCCCCCATGAATGGAGTGGCACGTATTGGAAAATATCTCCGGATACATTAATTGTTCTTAATGCTGTTGATGCAGGCTGCGGCGTCGCATCAATCTATTACAAAATAGATAATGGAAATTGGATTGAATACACAGAGCCATTTGTTATCAATGAGACAGGCAAACATAATTTGTATTACTCCGCTATAGATTTGGTAGGCAATGTAGGTGAGGTAATAAATTCAGTTATTCAAGTTGATGATGTAGCGCCAATAACAATTTGTAGGATAACGCCTGAGCAACCAAATGGAAATAATGGATGGTATGTAAGCAATGTTACAGTAACATTGATAGCAAATGATAAAGTAAGTAAGATTAATCATACGATATATAAAATTGATAACAGGGAATGGCAAAGATATACAGAGCCATTTATTGTTAGCAAAGATGGAGTACATATTATCAAATATTATTCGGTAGATAAAATGGGAAATAGAGAGAAGGAAAAAGAATTTACAATAAAAATAGATCTTCATGCCCCAAAGATAATTCTTTCCAGACCAACAAATCACCTTTACATTTTTGACAGAGCTATTATTCCATTGCTACATCCTCTTATCATTGGCAAAATTACAATAACAGCTCTTGTAGAAGATACTGCTACATCCGGAGTCAGCAATTCTCAATTATATGTAGATAATAATCTTGTGACAAACTTTGCAGATGAACTGAGATATACCTTAGATAATACCATGCTTGGCATACATACTATCAAGATTGTTGCCTATGACAAAGCTGGTAATGAAGCAGTGAAAGAAATAAAAGTAGCTATGTATATAATATAGGTATAGGTAAATATACGTCCACCAATCTATCCTCAAAAGAATAAAGTTTACTTTATGACATTAATTCCTATGTTTTTTGGAAAATTGAAGTGGAAAAAATCAAGAAAATAAATGCATTGAATAAATTTTTCAAGGAGCAAAAATGAAATCCATATTTTATGATGCTAAATTTGTATATCTTTTCCTCCCAACTAACAGTTTCCATTATATTTTTATATCATTTTTAGTTTATTAATATGAACGTTATAAAGGCAATAGAATTGGTTGGTTCTTCACCAGCAAGCTTTGAAGAAGCCGTAAAAAATGCAATATATGAAGCGAAAAAAACATTAAGGAATATAAGAAGAGTAGAGATAATGGATTTTGAAGTATTGATGGAGAATGATGAACCTTCTTTATATCAGGCAAGAATTAAGCTTTTCTTTGAAGTAGAGAGAAGTTAATGAAGAAAATAACGCTGCCCTGTAAAAATCATTATTAAGCCACGCTCATTTGCAGCTTTGATTATTTCCTCGTCTCTTATTGAGCCGCCGGGTTGAACTATAGCATAAATGCCTGCATCGGCAGCGACATCCACAGCATCTCTAAATGGGAAGAAAGCATCTGATGCCATTATAGAGCCTTTTATTCTCTTGCCACCTTTATGAACAGCTATCCATGTTGCATCTACGCGCGAAGTCTGCCCGCCGCCGATGGCTACAGTTTTTGTTCCTTTTACAAATACAACAGCATTTGATTTTACATGCTTTACACATTTGACAGCAAATATCATTGATTTTATGTCTTCTTTACTCGGCTTCTTTTCTGTTACAATTTTCCAGTTGCTGGAATCAATTTTTTTAACGTCGCTCTCTTGCAAAAGTAGTCCGCCTGCAACGCTCCTTACCTCAATCATTTTTCTTCTTTTTTCTTTATCAAGTCCTTCCAATTCAAGTAATCGAATGTTTTTCTTTTTTTCAAGTATTTTTAGAGCTTCTTCATCAAATGATGGGGCTATGACAACTTCCAAAAATATTTTTGAAAGCTCCTCAGCAAGCTCTCTGCCAACTTTTCTATTAAATGCGACTATTCCTCCAAATGGAGAATATATATCCGTTTCAAAAGCATCTTTCCATGCTTTTTCTATTGTGTCTGCAGACGCTATTCCAGACGGGGTTGCATGCTTTATTATGACTGCTGTTGGCTCTTCAAATTCCTTAACGCATTCAATGGCATGGTTTGAATCGAGAATATTGTTATATGATAATTCCTTACCATGCAATTTTTTCGCATTTGAAATACAAGCATAATGCACATCTTCAACATACAAACTTGCCCTCTGATGGGGATTTTCTCCATATCTCAGTTCCTGCTTTTTTTTGTAAGGCAATGAAATAAAATCTGGAAAATTTTTAATATTGCTTTCAACAAGCATTGCATCATAATATGCAGTCATTTGAATCGCCTCTATAGCCAACTTTTTTCTATCCTCATCACTAAAGCCAGATTGAAGTAATTTTATAACTCTATCATATTGCTCTGGTCTTGAAACGACAACAACACGCCGCCAGTTTTTCGCCGCCGCTCTTGTCATGGCTGGGCCGCCTATATCCATGCCTTCTATTCCAAATTTAAGAGGATAAAAATTGCATACAACCATATCAATTGGCTTTATATCCCCGAGTTCTTCATCATTTCTTGCCAAAATTGCGGCATGAAGACGCATGCTCAAAGTTTTGACTCGCCCTCCTAAAAGCTCTTCAAAACCTGTATATTCGCTTGCATGGCTAACATTTATGCCAATGCTTTCTAAATATTTTTTCGTTCCGCTTGTTGCATATATTTCCATTCCTACATTCTTCATGGCTGCAACAAGTTTATCCAACCCACTTTTATCATAAACACTGATAATCGCCCTTCTTGGAATCATTTATATCCGTATGTATTACTTTAGAATAAAAAAACCTTTGCTTTATAATTTTATCACCTCCGCTATTGGAGCAAAAAGAATAGAAACTTATTTATATTGAACTTACAAAATAATATTATGGTCATAACTTTAGAAGATTTGGCTATAGCAATAGCAGCAAGAGTTGATATTGATATAGAAGCTGCAATAAAAGATGCAAATTTCATAATGGATTTGTTTGGCTTCGAGGATAGAATTATAGATAACATTCTCGAACCTGAAGACAGACAGCTTTTTTATATATTGGAAGAAGAGGGAATGCTTGTTACAGAAAGAGAAGAAACAACGATATATGATGGAAGAAGCTGGAGAACCCATTACTGGTATTTAAATAAAGACATGATTTTGAGATATAAAGAAGAAAAAAGGAAGATAGAAGAAAGAAAGGAAAGGAATACAGCAGAAGTTTATGACGAACTGCCGGATGAGTTATGGTTTACGAGAGAGCCTGATTAATAAATCTTTTACAATGTCTCTAAAGCCATCGAATCCAACAGGACGAGCTATAACTCCTTTTGCCCCTGCTTTTTCCAATTCTTTCGCCCATTCAGTTCCAAAATAGGCCGTAAATCCATATATCCTTGCTTTTGGGTCAATTTCCATTATTCTTTTTGTTGTTTCCACCCCATCTATACCTGGCAATTTCAAGTCCATTATCACAATATCAGGCTTTTTTTTCTTTTTCATCAATGTCTTATACATATCAATCCCTTCTTCTCCAGAATAAGCTTGATATAATTCAAGTTTTAATGGAGCTAAATATTCTTTTATCAACTCTTGTATCGGCTCTTCATCTTCAATAACAAGCATAATTGCCATATTAAGCTAAAGCAAATCTTATTTATAAATTATTTTAAATTTTGTAATCATTCAATGGCAAGTTTTTTATTATGATAGCATTTTTCACACAATGGATTATTGCAAAATAAATGAGGCATTGTCCAAAAAAGAAGGAGAAAAAGTAAAAATAAGAGGGTGGATTTATAGAAGAAGGAGTGCTGGCAAGATATCATTCATTGTAGTTCGTGATTCAACTGGAATAATTCAAACTATAGTTGAGAAGGACAAAGTCAGCGAGAAAGACTTTAAAGCATCTCAAAAGGCACTTATAGAATCCTCTGTTGAATTGGAAGGAATAATACACGAAGACAGCAGGGCGCCCGGCGGCAGGGAGATACATGCAATAAGTTTTAAGGTAGTAAATTTTGCCGATGATTTTCCTATCACGGAATACCAAAGTGTCGAATTTTTGCTTGACAACCGTCATTTATGGCTTCGTTCGAGAAAGCTAACTGAAGTAATGAAATTGAAGGCTAAGACTTTGCGAATAATAAGGAAATGGTTTGATGAAAATGATTTTTATGAAGCCACTCCAAGTGTTATAACATTAAATGCCGCCGAGGGGGGAGCAACAGCATTTTCCTTTAAATATTTTGATCAGAAGGCTTACTTAAGCCAGACTGCACAGATGTATTTAGAAGCATTGATATTTTCTCTTGAAAAAGTATGGAGTTTGACACCTTCTTTCAGAGCTGAAAAATCAAGAACAAGGAAGCATCTTACAGAATATTGGCATTTGGAAGCAGAGGAAGCGTGGGTTAATAATGAAGAAAATATGAAGATACAGGAAGAACTGGTAAG
>CAZYCK010000074.1:0-5166 GCA_964646055.1 uncultured Thermoplasmatales archaeon
ATAAAAAGGCATTATGTTATAGATGGCTCATCTCCTCCATGCATGCTAATTCTTGGTCTTATTTTAATTACACTTACAGCTTCACTTACATCATCTATAATCAAAGCCACTCCTTTCTCTGTCCCAATTTTTTTGATTGCATCTTTTATCTCTTCTTTCATATACGTTGGTCTTATCTCATTTAATGCATCTATATCCTGCTGGGCTGTCAGGCGGTGGCTTATTATAATGTCTGCATGGGAAATGACTTCTCTATCAAGAGAGCTTGGTCTCTGAGTAGCAAGAATTAATGAAAGCCCAGGCTGGCGTCCCTGCCTCATCCATTGATTTATGAAAATGCTTTTTGATATTTTATTTTTAGATAAAAAAACTTGCGCTTCATCAATTGCAAGCCATACCATTGGCATTCTGCTTTTTTGCTTTATTTCTTCTCTTTTCCTTTCTATAACTCGCCTTTCAAAAATTTTTTGACCAATTATTGAAAGGATAATATCTTTTAATTCATCTGGATACTGGCTTAAATCCAATACTGTTATTTCACCTTTCTTGACTATATCATCTATTGAAATGGCATCTTCACTGAAAATTTCCCAGCTTTTTGCCATTTTAAAAAGGTTTTTGCAAGCTATTTTTACTTCTTCTGAAAAATTGCTCTCATTTATTTTATCTAAAATATCACTTATTGAATATTCTCCTTCCAAATCATTCAATGCGTCTGTTATTGCAATCCCAATTTGAGAGAAAGGTGAAACATTGAATAAAGAATGCCAGTGATGAAAATCCATTTGAGAAGGCTTTAATGAAAATGCAGCAGCATCCATTCCTTTTGCCTTATATTCATCAACCATTTTTTGCGAAGAAATTATTTTTATTTTTATTCCTTTTGCATTCATATTCCATTTATTGAGAAAATCTTCTTCTTTTTCATTTGGCATATAACTATTCCAAAATATTCCTAAAGTATCGACAACAATCATGTTCAATTTATTTTTTATATCATCATCAAGCATATAAAATTCTTCCATAAATACTCCTATTGTATAAGATTTTCCATATCCTCTTTTGCCTGCTATTAATATAACATGAGGAATAGAAATGTCTATAAAAACTTTTGAACCAAGAGAGGAATCGAGAGCATAGTATTTTCCTATATTCAATAAAGCTTTCCCTCTTTTTCTTGACCCAAAAATATAATTTCTTTCCATAAAATATATTATTAAATAATTATTTAAATTTTGTATATGTGTGACTATATTATTAGAAAAGAAGGAAATGATCGCGTAGCAATTATTGATTGTTCAAATTGCAATTTTTCGTCCTCGTTATTTGACGAAAACTGTAGAAATGGCTTATTAAAAATTTTTTTGAAAGAACCGAAAATTGATAAATTAATTTTAAATGATACCTTGTCAAAAATATTTTATGGAGAGGAATTGAAAAAATTGAAAAAAATGGCAGATTTTATTGATGAATTGTATTCCTTAAATAAATGTGATTGCCTTGGAACAAATGAAATAATTAAAGTAATAAAGAAAAATGCAATGCTCAATCCTGTAGAAGCATTTGAAAAAATAAAGGCATTATATAAGGAAATAAAAAAGCCTCTTATAACTAAGGAAAGATGTGATTGTAGAAAAGAATTTAAAGAAAAATTAAAAAAGTTAGCCAATATGAAAATAGAAGATTATCAGGGTATTCATCCATATGTTAAACCAATATTTTTTGACACTTACATTCAATTTTCTCCTCCGTCTGATGCTGTTTTTTTAAAGAGTTATGATATAAAAAGAAAAGGTAAAGGTTTAAAAATATCAATATACAAACTAATAACAAAACCAGAAAAACTATATTTCATAGCACCTCCAGAATATAATTTGGAGAAAAAAGAATTAATTTTATTGCAGAAAGTTAAAGAAAAACTGGCAAAACATCATCCTTCCGATACTTCTTTTATGGATTTTGAAGCTGCAAGAGAATATTTTTATAGATTTGGAAAAGAAAAAATGATTGAATTGGCAAATGAAAAAAATTTTGACATAGAAGCAGAAAAAATTGAAATGCTTGCAGACGTGTTTGCAAAATATACGGCTGGAATTGGAATACTGGAAGATTTATTGCTCGATGAAAAAATACAGGACATATACATAAACGCTCCAGTTTCTCGCAATCCTGTTCATATAATTTTAGATGGTGAAGAGTATACAACAAATATATATTTCTCTCCAGATGATGTCGAAGCTTTATCAACAAGATTCAGGAGCATGAGTGGAAGAGCATTTTCAGAAGCATCACCAATTCTTGATACAGGATTGCATGATTATAACTCGAGAATAACTGCAATATCTCCTCCTCTCACGCCTGAAGGAATAGCCTTTGCAATAAGGCGGCATCGGCGCCAGCCATGGACGTTGCCAATGTTTGTTGCAAATAAAATGATTTCTCCGCTGGCGGCGGGCATGTTAAGTTTTTTTGTTGATGGGCAGGCTACAATTTTGATTGGAGGAAGCAGAGGAGCTGGAAAAACTTCATTGCTAAGTGCATTGATGCTTGAAATTCCTCAAAAGTATAGGATACTTACAATTGAAGATACACCAGAAATACCGATTGAAAAAATGCAGAAATTAGGATATAAAATACAGTCTTTGTTGACAAAATCTGCTGTTGCAGAAGAAGGTATAGATGAGAAAGTTGCCATAAAAACTGCTTTAAGGCTTGGCGAATCTGTATTGGTTCTAGGAGAGGTGAGGGGTGAGGAAGCAAAGATATTATTTGAAGCAATGAGAATAGGAGCTGCTGGAAATCTTGTTATGGGAACTATACATGGAGCATCATGTAGGGATGTTTTTGATAGGCTTGTATATGATATTGGCATTCCTCCTTCATCTTTTAAAGCAACAGATGTTGTTGTTATAGCAGCTCCAATAAGAATAGGAGGAAAGATGGAAAGAAAAAGAAGGATTATTGAAATTGCAGAAGTAAGCAAATTATGGAAAAACGATGATGTTAGCAAAATTTTCAATGATATAATGGTTTATGACAGTAAGAAAGATGAACTGGAGGCATTGGATTTATTTTACATGGGCCAATCTGAAGTTATAAGCAAGATTGCCATGCAATGGGGCATAAGTATAGAAGATGCAATTGAAAATATAAAATTAAGAGCCAAAATTAAAGAAAAAATGGCTGAATATTCAGTGCATGACAGCAAGCTTGTAGAGGCAAAAGCTGTAATAGATGCTAACAATGCATATTGGATAATGCTCAATGAAATGAAGGATGAAATAGATTATGAAAAGTTAGAAAGAAAATGGATGAGTTGGTTTGATAAATATGCTAAGTTATGAAAAGTTTTGTAAAAATTTTTTAAAAAAATTTTCATGGAGAAAGAAAAATGTGCATGTATCTCAAGAATTTATTGATAGCTTGAATTTTACTGGTATCAATCTTGAACCAGATGAAATAATAACATTTTCATATATAATGGCAATCATGTCATTTATAATTGGTATAGCAATAAGCATTGCAATTCTATCATTTTATAATTTTTCTTTTAGAGAAGTTGGAATATTTACAATTCTTCTGATTTTTTTGGTTATATCTGCTTTTCCATTAGGAGTTTTGCATTATACTAGCGAGTATCCAAAGATAAAGGCAAAATATATGAAAATACATTCTTTAGGAGATGTTCCTGAAGTTATTTCATATATCGTAATGTATTTGAGGATATATCCAAATTTAGAAAGAGCATTAGAATTTGCAGCATCTGAATCAAGAACAGCTTTATCACGAGACCTAAGAAAATTGTTGTGGGATATAGAAATAAGAATCTATAAGGGAATTGATGATGCAATAACGTCTTTTGCAGAATTATGGGGTAAATGGAGCGACTACTTTAAAAGAGCAATACATCTGATAAGAAGTTCTATTAAAGAAAAAGAAACAGAGAGATATGTAACATTGAATAGGGCTTTAGACGTCGTCTTGGATGGAACAAAAAATACAATGATAAATTTTGCAAACAAACTTAATCAGCCAACATTGGTTATATACTCCATTGGAGTCATGCTTCCTCTCGCCTTGGTCGCCATGCTGCCCGCCGCCAGCATAACAAAGCTCCACATTTCAATATTTCAGATTTTTATCGTATATGATATCCTGCTTCCAATAATTCTTTTTATTTATATAAGGAAAGTTTTGTTAATGCGTCCAGCAACTTTCAACCCACCTTCAATTCCATCAAATATTGTAAAATTAAACAAAGTAGCCAATGCTTTAATCTCTTTAGCAATTTTAATTTTATTTTCATTTTTTGCCTTATATTTTTCGTACAGCATCCTTTTCATTATTGGAATTGGATTCAGCATATCATACTATGGAATGAGTTATTCTCCTTATAAAAAAATAAGAGATGGCATAAAAGAAATGGAGAATGAATTTAGTGACGCTTTATACATAATAGGAAAAAGAGTTGAAGAAGGGAAACCACCAGAAGAAGCACTTTATTATACATCAGAAACGATGAAAGGTTCAAAAATTGGTGAAGTGTTCTCAAATTCTTCATATAATTTGATGACAAGAAGAACAACATTAAAAGAAGCTTTATTCAATAAGGAATACGGCTCTCTTAGAAATATATTTTCAGATAGGATAAGGGCTATAATGAGGATTTTTGTTGAAGGAGTAAGAAAAAGCCATAAAGCAACTGGAAATGCCATAATAAAAATTGCAGACCATTTAAAGCAATTGCAGGATGTTGAAAGAAATATAAAAAATAATCTTGGTGTTTTAACATCTACCCTTCATTCAACTGCCACAATATTTGCCCCAATGATAGCAGGAATAACTCTCGGAATAACAAAATTGACAACAAATGTTCTATCTGGCATGAATTTCTCAATTTCTGAGGGTATGTCTATTCTTATATTTGGCAATGAAAAATTTTCTTTAGCAAAAATTTCTTATGATTATTTTATTTTAACAATAGGAATATACATCTTGCTCCTTGTAATGTTATTGTTAAGGTTTGCAAATGGAATAGATGAAGGAGATGATTATATTGAATACATGTATTCCATAGGAAAAGAAATGCCTTTAGCAACAATAATATTTGCATTATCAACGGTGCTTTCTTCTCTATTCTTTGCAAGCCTTTGAGCCCTTTCTTCA
>CAZYCK010000075.1:0-5160 GCA_964646055.1 uncultured Thermoplasmatales archaeon
GGGATAGCAATGGAAATGGAATATTTGCAGAATGGAGTTTCCATGGAAAAGATATCTTGGATTTGAATCCAGATGTTTATGTTGGAAGGCTTGCATGCAGAAATGAAATGGAGGTTAAAGGCATAGTAAATAAAATAATTGAATATGAAAACAGCAATGCTTATGAACAACCATGGTTCAAGCGTATGGTTGTTATTGGTGGCGATACATTTCCTGACCCAAGTGATCCATACATTGAAGGAGAAATATCAACAGGGACATCTCTCAAGTATATGGAACCATTAGGAATACAGCCTGTTAAATTGTGGGTATCAGATGGAAGTTTGTTATCAGGGCAGACACCAGATACAGCATGGAAAAATGTTGTTAGTGCAATTAGCCAAGGAGCTGGTTTTGTTGATTTTGAAGGGCATGGAAATCCAATGAGTTGGGCAACACATCCATATCATGATGGAAATACATGGATAAATGGATTACTTGTAAGCCATATGCCGAAACTAAGCAATAAAGGTATGTACCCAATTTTGATGGTTGGCGGCTGCCACAATAGTCAATTCAATGTTAGTTTGCTTAATCTCATGAAATTCAAGAAATTGTATGAAACATATTACAAATCAGAATGGTCACCAGAAAGCTGGGGATGGTGGATTGTCAGAATGGCAGATAAAGGAGCAATAGCAAGCGTTGGATGCACAGCATTAGGATATGGAGCAGTAGGAGATGAAAATAAAGATGGTATTCCAGATTGCATACAGCAGTATGGAGGTTGGATAGATACACAATTCTTTAAGTTAATAGGCAATGGAAATGCGACTACAGTTGGGGAGGCGCATTCAGGCGCAATAGCTGACTATGTTGCTAACTTTAATGTGATGAAAGACCAAATAGATTGCAAAACTGTACAAGAATGGGCATTGCTTGGAGACCCAAGCCTTATGATTGGGGGGTATCGTTAAACCCTCTCTTTTCCCAAAATTTTTAAATATGTTTACTTTTTAAAAACATGTTAAGGTTTGTGATATTGTTATTATTCATAACATCTCTTATCCTTCCTATTGCATCTTCTTATTATTTTAGTAGGTTGATGAAGCTTATAAGAGTTAGGAGAGGAAATATATTAATTACAGGAGCTATAATGATGTTAATTGGATATATATTTTTCATGCTTCCATGGATTTTTATAGGAGAGGATGTTGCTGAAATAAGATTGCTATCTTATATTATTGTTTTATCTGGTTTGCTTACGCTTCTTTATGGAATATTAAAAATATATTGGGACTGGAGAGAAGTGATTAGATGAGTATTATCATAACTTTATCCTTGCTGAATTTAATCATTTCTATAATCATATTATCGATGATATCAAAAATTTATTTTTTATATGGTAGAAAATATCTTCTATGGTTTCTTTTTGGAATGACATTTATTCCAATAATTTTTATTTATTCTATATTCGAATTTTTTGTTTCAAATAGTTACATCATTATTGCATATCCACTATTTGTTATTATAATGGAAATTGCAATTATAGTCGCTGAAAAAAACCTTTTGTTGTCAATTAGAGGAAGAGAAGGAGAAGAATACAAAATTTTGCTTAGAGAAGATATTGCCATGCTCAGAACATTCGAAAGAATAGCAAATTATTTAATAGGCAGGATATCCACTCTTATAGGAATAAAAAATATTGAAAAAACAATTGAAGAATGCATTGATAAATATCCTGTGCTATCTGGATTATATATAAATGGCAATGAAAAGATTATTACAACAGCAGTAGAAAGAAATGTAGATGAAATAAGTCACGATAAAAGAATCAAAACACTGATTGAAGCATTTTCATTTTTTATAGATGCTTTAATAGACTTATATGCTGCTTTTGTTCCATATACAAAAATTGTAGAAGATATAAGGAAAGAAATGGGTAAGATAGATAATAAAATAATAGTAAAATGGATAATGCCATTTGTTATATTAAAAACTGTTATTGAACCTATTCTAAGAAGATGTAAGATGGATGAATTAACAGAAATAAGGATTTCTGTCGTAATAGAAGGAATAAATATAAATAAAAAAGGAGGCGTTGAGATTCATGAACTTTATAAATATGAATATGAAGAAATTATAGAAAAAATGATTAAATTTTTCAATAGGTGTCGTTATCCATTAATCAGAATTTTTGGGGAAGAAATAAATAAAGAAATAACAGATAATTTCAGATTGCTGCCCAATAATATAAAAGAAGAAGTATATAAGCTTGGTTTTATAAGAGATCTGCCAAGAGGAATACTTGAAGAAGAAAAATTAACGCTTATGAGCAGGGATAGAATAATTGAAGAACTTGCAGAGAGGAAAAGAAAACTTGAAGAAGCTTATAAAAGACTTTCTGAAGCGAAACTTGATAGAATGAAATCAAATTTTATAAATATAATTGCCCATGAATTAAGAACACCACTAACTGTAATAAAGACATATACTGATTTGCTTAGATGTGGAAAATTAGGAAAATTAAACAAAATGCAGAAAGATAAACTTGATAAAATGACAAAAAATATAGAAAAATTAAATGAATTGATAAATGACATGCTCCAAATCCCATCCATAGATTCAAAAGAATTGGAGTTGAGAAGGGAGAATTTTTATATAAAAGACGCGATAAAAGATATAGTGGATGAATTGAAAGAAATGGCAAAAGAAAAAAAGCAGAAGATAAAGTTATCATTGAACAAAAGTATGGCAAATGGAGATATAAAACTCATAGAAAAAGCCCTGAAAAATATACTAACGAATGCCATTAAATACACTCATGAGGGTGGGAAAATAGAAATTGAAGAAGGGAAGGAAGGTGCATTTGCCCATATTGTGATAAAAGATAATGGAAAGGGAATTGAAAAAAGCGAATTGGACAAAATTTTCGAACCATTTTACACGGGGCAGGAGGGCGGCGTCGGGCTGGGGCTGGCTATTGCAAAAAATATTGTTGAGAGTCATGGCGGGAGAATATGGGCTGAAAGTGATGTCGGCAAGGGGACAGCTTTCCATATTTTATTGAAGGAGGCGAGAAAAAAATGAGGATTTTGTTTGTTGATGACGATGTGGATATATTAGAAGCGGCAAAAGCCGCTATTGAAGCTTACGGCTATGATGTCATAACTGCAAAATCTGGAGAAGAATGCCTTAACAAAATTAATGAAGCTGACATAATTTTTCTTGATATTAAGATGCCTGGAATGAATGGTATAGAAGTTCTTAAAGAAATTAGGAAAAGAGGAAAAGATATGCCTATCATAATGATAACCGCCTATGCAACAGTTGATACAGCCATAGAAGCAATGAAAGAAGGAGCATTTGACTACATAAGGAAACCATTCAATATAGATGAACTGCAATCAACAATACTCGCTGCAATAGAAGATATAAAATTCAAGAAGATAAAAGATTTTTATACAGAGGGAGATGCAATTGAAAAATTTAAGCATATTGGGAAAGGTATCTATATAGCAAGACAACCAATGAAAATAGAAGGTGTATTCATTCCACTTGAAGAAAATTTAAAAGCAAGAAGCGTTGAGGATATTAAAAAAGAAATTGAAGAAAAAATAGACGCAAGCAAAGCCATTTTATTTCTGAATTTGGAATATGTTTATAAAGAATATAAGGAAAAGACAAGAGAATTCCTTGAATGGCTTAATAAAAAGGCTGCAGTAAATAATTGCAAGCTTATTTTATCTGCAAAAATTTCATCATTGGATGAAAAAGCAAGACAAGAATTGCAAGATTTGATAGCAGATATACACCTTGGCATTTTAACAGATTCAATATCAAATTATATAAGGAGAAGGATAATAAACTTGCTTTCCAGCAGAGAAAAATATTCATTTACAAAAATTGCCAAAAATATTGGGATAAAAGATAATCCAAAATTAAGTTTTCATTTGAAAAAATTAAAGGACGAAGGTGTAATTGAGCAGGATAAGGATAAAAGATATTATCTAACGAACATGGGAAAAGATATTGCAGGATTCATAGAAAATATGAAGAAAAATAAATTGAGAAAAGGCGGAAATATTTTATGGTTTACTGAAGATTAAATTCCAATGGCTGCCTTTATTTCTTCCAACAGAATCCCTTCTGGAACAGCTCCAACAACATTTCTTGTTTCATTTATTACAATTTTTGGAACTCCCATGACTTTATATTTTTGTGCAAGATGAGGAAATTCTATAACTTCCACCATGTCAGCAGTTATTTTTTCATTTTCTATAGCCATCTGATGAGCAAGATGAACCATTATTGGACAATATGGACATGTTGGTGTGACAAAAACTTGCATATGAACATTTTGGTCAATATTTTTTATTTCTTCTTTTATTTCATCTTTCAATCTGCTTTTTCCTTTTGAAACATCTATTATATCTTCAAGCAATGTAGAAAATTCATAGCCAGAAGGTATACCAAAAAATCTTATCTTGTAATCTTTTTTTCCAAAAATAAGTGTTGCAGGTATTTTATCAATTTTATATTTAGCCACCAAATCTCTTTCCTTTACAAATTCATATATAGCAAGTGTTATTTTGTCACTAATATTTGTAAGTGTTTCTAAAATTTCTCTCGTTTCTTTGCAAAACTGACATTTGAAATGTTCTGTAAAATAAATTATTTTTACCTCTCCTTCCAATTCTTTTTCAAATTTTTCTTTTATAATTTTTTTGTCCTCTTCACTTATCAGAGCCATATTAAGGCTATATGCTTATATTATATAACATTTATTCATAAGTATTTAAACAATTTTTGAAATAGTTTTGAATATCATCGGTATATGCTTTGTTGAATAAATCATAAAAATTTTTTATTTCTTTTTTATTTTTCCTCAGTGGAAACTTTTAAGTATCCTATTAGAATAAAATTGTATGGACTACGATGCTAAAGAAAAAAAACTAAGAAAATGGACAAAAGATATCCAAGTCCTTTCCAATGGATTGGTTCCATTGACAACTGAAAGTAAATTTCATAGAGCATATACTGTCAAAGAGATATTGGAAGCAAGTCGTGCATTAGGTTTTAATCCAAAACATGTGCAGGGCAATATGATTGGGTTTGTTCTCTCCTGGCTAAAAGAATATAAAAACTAAACTATAAATGTAAGTTTTATAGCAGTAAATA
>CAZYCK010000076.1:0-5154 GCA_964646055.1 uncultured Thermoplasmatales archaeon
AGAAATTGGCCTTTCGCCAGAAAAAAAATTTGAAGAAATTGACGAAGCCAAGAAAAAAAAATTGCTTTCTGCACTCACAATAAAATTAATTGAGCAGGGATGCAATGAAATAGAATGGAAAAGAAAAATAATTTATGGCAAATATTATGGAAATCTGTATGACATGGCATCAAAGTTTAATGCATCCGCAAGAATGAATGAAAGCGGCATAGGAATAGCAGCTGGGATGGGAGATAAAGAAGCCATAGAAAAGCTATTTATTTTGCAGGAGAGATATAGAGATGAAATAAGAAAAGAGATGCGCGATCTTGAAAAAAAAGAAGCTCATGAAATGAAAAAATACTTTTATTTCTATACAGAAAAGCCTCCTTTAGCTGGAGTTCTGGCTGGTCTTGCTGTAAAATATCTCCCTAATTTTAATAAAGGTAAGCCAGTCTTGGCTATGGCTTATGATAACAACGCTATAGAAATTTCTTCGAGAGCAAGTGATGATATGGTTGAAAAAGGCATTAATTTAGGGGCTGCCATAAGAAAGGCTGCCATTGCGGCTGGCGGAAGCGGCGGCGGCCATCCAATAGCGGCAGGCGCAACCATACCAAAAGAGAATGAAAAAATTTTTTTGGAGGAGCTGGATTCATGTCTTTAACACTCATTATATGTGAGAAAAACATAGCAGCAAGGCGTATTGCATATATACTTTCAGATGGAAATTATAAACATGGAAGGATTGCAGGAATTCCTTATTATTCATTTGACAACCATGTTGTTGTTGGTTTGAAAGGGCATATCATGAAACTTGATTATCCTGAAGAATATTCAAAATGGAACGATATAACTCCAAAAAATCTTATTGATGTTGAGCCTATTAAAAAAATTTTATCGCCATCTATAGCAAGGGCATTAAAAGAAATTGCAAAAAATGTTAAGGAAGTTATAATAGCAACAGATTATGATAGGGAGGGTGAGCTAATAGGCGTTGAGGTTTTAAACCTTTTGCCAAAAAATGTAGAGATAAAAAGGGCAAGATTTAGCGCGATAACTCCTTATGAAATAAAAAAAGCATTTGAAAATTTAGGAAGTGTTGATTACAATCTTTCAAAATCAGCAGAAGCAAGACAATACATTGACTTAATATGGGGAGCAAGTTTGACAAGATTCATAAGCATTTCTTCAAATCAACTTGGAAAAGATTTTCTCTCTGTTGGGAGAGTTCAAACTCCGACACTTGCACTTATCGTTGAAAAAGAAAAAGAAATAAAAAATTTTATTCCAAAGACATATTGGATTATAAAATTAAATATGCAGAAAAATGGGATAACTTTTGAATTAAAATCTGATAAAATCGAAGACGAAAATGAAGCAAAAGCATTATATGAAAAAATTAAGAAAGAAAGCCATGCAATTGTAAAAAAATTTTTGAAACAATTAGTCAAAGAATACCCACCGCATCCATTTGATACAACAACGTTTCTAAAAGATGCTTCATACCTTGGCTTTTCTGCTTCAAATGCAATGAAATTGGCAGAAGAACTTTACATGAATGGATGTATTTCATATCCAAGGACTGATAATACAGTTTATCCACCATTACCTTTTGATTCTATATTAAAAAAGCTTGAAAAAATCATGCCTTCTGAGATTGAAGAAGTAAGAAAAATGAGGAGAAGCAAACCAGTTAGAGGGAAAAAGATGGCTCATGACCATCCTCCTATACATCCAGTGGATGCATGTAAGTTGGAAGGAGAGCACAAAAAAATTTATGAATTAATTGCTAAACGCTTTCTTGCAACAATTTCAAAAGATGCAACCATAGAAGAAAAAAATGTTGAAATGTCTGTCAAAAATCATTTATTTAGAGGAAAAGGAGTGAAAATAATAGAAGAAAACTGGAGGAAAGTTTATCCATATTATAAGATAAAGCAATCAGAAATTCCAGATATGGAAGAAAACGAAAAAGTAAAGATAGTTGCATCAAAAATAAAAAAAGATGAGACAAAGCCACCAAAAAGATACACTCAGGGAAGCCTTATTGTTGAAATGGAGAAGCTTGGACTTGGAACAAAATCAACGAGACATGAAATAATAGGAAAATTGTATCGCAGGAATTATATTAGAGGTAAAAGCATAGCGCCTTCGCCTGCTGGCATGGCTGTTACAGAAGCTTTGAAAAAGGGGGCTGAGATAATAACAAAACCAGATATGACAGCAATATTAGAAAAGGATATGAATGAAATAGCTGAAGGTAAAAAAACTTTTGAAGAGGTTGTTGAAGAATCTAAAAAAATACTGAGAGATGCTTTTAAAATTTTGGAAGGAAAGAAGGATATAATAGCAAAAGAGATAAAAGAAGCTATGAACAAGCAAAATTATTTTGGTAAATGCCCCAATTGTGGGGGAAATCTTGTTATGAGAAAATCAAAACAGGGCAAAAGATTCATAGGTTGCTCAAATTATCCTGATTGTAAAACAACTTATCCATTGCCTCAAAAAGGTATTGTTTTATTTGAAGGAGATTATTGTAAATGTGGTGCACCGATGATAACTGTAATATATAAAGGAAAGAAATGGAAAAAATGTGCTGATTCAAATTGCAATTAAGCTTTTGCCTTTCTTTCTTTAGATTTGTGTCTAAGTCTCTTTGATCCACATTTTCTGCATTTTTTTGCTCCTATAGGATTACGAGCATTGCATCTCATGCATATCAATTTATCAAGCATCCTTGCTTCAGCTTCAGGGAATCTTGCCATGCTTGGAAAAAGCAAGCCCCTTTTTAATATTTACTATCAATTTCTTTTGCTGGTATGCCAACATAAGTTTTTCCTTTTTTAAGAATTGAATTTTTTGGAACAAAGCTTTTTGCTCCTAAAACAACATTATCTTCTATGACGACGCCTGGCATTATGAATGTTTCTCCTCCAATCAAACAATTTTTACCAATCTTTGTTCTTCTCAATACCAAATCTTCTTCGCCTATATGCCCCAATATCATTGCCCTTCCCCCAATCATTGTATTATCTCCAATTTCTATCAAGCAAGGATCAAGCCATTCCTCACCAGCTAAAAAAACATTTTTACCAATCTTTGCTCCAATTAAATTTAAATAAAATGATTTTATTGGAGGAATAACAAATATATTTAGAAGTTTATAAACAGGATAATATAAAGCAAAGTATGTTGTATATCTAAAAGACATTTTGTCTTTTATTGTCTTTCTGTAATCTCCTTCTTTGTATTTTAAATCAAAAACATTTATAAAAAATGCAGATGAGAAAATCATTGAAAAAAGTAGGATAAGATAATCAATCATTAAAATCAATGAGAACGCCAGTAGATGCAATGGATTACTCAATGTCAAAAATTTAATTGACAAAGATATTACTAGTAATGGCAGAAACAATCCAATTGCATAAGCTACTATTGGTATTAAAAACAATAAAATGATTCTTGCTATACTTACTGGACTAAAATCAATTTTTTTCTCCTCTCCTGTATATTTCATAATTGTAATGCGTTATAAATTGATAATTTTTTCAGTTGTTACTTGAATATCTCCCCAGTCTCTTTATACCATAAAACTAAGTCTAAATGGCTAAGAGGTATTTTAATTTCTTCAGAAAATTTCTTCATTTTTTCCTCGATGGCAGTATATCTATTTGCATTTAATGAAGATGGTATTTCTTCTATAATTCCAACTAATTTTAAATTCTTCAATATATGCCTATCCAATATCGAAAAATTTTTTCCAAATCCAATATTCCGTAGAAAATGGCTTGCTTCTTTATATCCCATGCCCTTTACATTTTTTACAAGCCATTCCCTTGCATTAGAAGGAGGCATAATCTTTTTTATAAAATGTTTTATTTTTATTTTCCCATCTATCGAAAATAATTTTCTTGCTTCGATTATGTATTCTGCTTTCTTATATTTAAATCTAACTCCATTTAATTCCTTTATAATTTCTTTTTTATCTCCTTCCAATATCAAATTTTTTTTAGCCATGTTTTCAACAGCATTCCAACAAACTTTAGCTTTTGATTGAGGAGTCAATAAACAAAAAACAAGTTCGTAAAAAATTTCTTCGTCGCCATCTTTCCATTTTTCCTCAAAATCTTTGAATCTTTTCTCAATATTATTTTTTACTTTTGAATAAATTCTTTTGATATTTTCAACTTCATTCATCTTCTAAGTTTGCTTCTTCAATTTTTTGATTATATAGTCTCCCATCTCTGAGGTTGTTGCTCCATCACTTCTTCCTGTTATTATGCATTTCTTTTCATGTTGGCATACATCAATAGCCATATCCAATTTCTTCGCCTTTTCTAAATAACCTATATGATTCAGCATCATTGCAGCAGCCCTTATCATACTTGTTGGGTCAGCATATTTAGCTCTACCTTCTTCAACCATTCTTATAGCAGAGCCATGTATTGCTTCAAACATGGCATAACGTTTGCCAATGTTTGCGCTGCCTGCCGTGCCGACGCCGCCTTGAATCTGAGCAGCTTCATCGCTCAATATATCGCCATATAAATTTGGTAGAACAATTACTTTAAAATTTTTTCTTCTGGTAGGATCCAAAAGCTTTGCTGTCATTATATCAATAAACCAATCATCCCATTCTATGCCTGGGTATTCTTCTGCAATTTTTTTTGCTATTTCTAAGAACTTACCATCTGTTGCTTTGACAACATTTGCCTTCGTTACTACTGTTACTCTATTTAAATTATTCTTTTTTGCATATTCAAACGCAAGTTTTATAATACGCTCTGCTCCGAAGCTTGTTATAACTTTAAAATCTATTGCAAGGTCTTTAGTCACATTTATGCCTCTATTTCCAAGGACATAAGCTCCTTCAGTGTTCTCCCTGAAAATTGTCCAATCAATTCCCTCTTCTGGAACTTTAACAGGACGAATATTTGCAAATAAATCTAAATAGCGTCTTAGAGCAACATTCGCGCTTTCTATGTTTGGCCACTTATCTCCTCTTTTAGGTGTTGTTGTTGGTCCTTTAAGCAAAATATGGCATTTTTTAATCTCCTCTAAAACATCATCTGGAACTGCTTTGCCTTCTTTTACCCTATTTTCAATCGTAAGACCGGCTATTTCTCTTATTTCAATTTTTCCTTCTTCTATTTCATCTTTAAGCAAAAATTT
>CAZYCK010000077.1:0-5144 GCA_964646055.1 uncultured Thermoplasmatales archaeon
CATCTATGAGAACCTTTACATGGCTGTCGTACCATCCATGGCTTATCAAGGTATCCCTTATATGATAGGCATCATCATCTGCCCGGGAGGATGTTCCTGCTATGAGAACAGCCCATCTCTCTGTTACTCCATCAGGTTCGTCTCCAGATAGGGTTCCATAACTTCTGAAGCAGAAATCCTTACTGCTGTCGCTCTGCCATTCATTGTTTACTCTCTCATAGAACATCCCGTTTGGATATGGATTTCCATCTCCATAGTACCATTTGTAGTAGTTTTTCTCACTTCCTCTATTCTCCTGTGAACAGATAACTATGGCATAGGTCTTTCCCCATGTCAGATTTATTGCACCTAAATCAATATGAACCCATGTTACACTCTTGCTTATCTCAGATGCAGAGACAAGTTTTCCTCCAACTAAACTTCCATATAAATCTCCATTGTCCTTTATCTCCCACACATTTACAATCAATCCTTTCAGCAATGGAGTTGTCACAACATTGTTGTTAGAACTTGACTTTTTAACTGAAGAAAAACCGAGAGATGATACATGTCCTCCAAAAAATCTTGATATGATATGGTTGAAAAAGTTTGATATTATTGGAAACAATGTTATCCTTCCAGTTGTTCTTCTTGTGCTTCCCGTGTTCCCATTATTATTGTTTCCATTGTTACTGTTGTCATAACTTGCTATTCCCTTTCTTGCCACGAGTATATCTATTCCATTTAACTGTAACATCGTTGGCTTAAACGTCTGTGCATACACCTTATCTCCATAAATTTTAATAAAACCATCGCTCTTTTCCTGCTTCTGGTCAACATTTCCTGTTATAACGGTTGGCATTGCATTTTTTACATACACCCTTGCTATGCATACATCGGTTAGCCCATTGCTGTTTTTTACCTCTAACTTTACATATCCTTCATAAGGTTGAGAATAAACATGCATTATTTTTGGTAAGTAAAGCCATTCTGTATCGTATGTTCCATCGTCATCAAAATCCCATCTGTACTGTAATGTATATCCATTCGGGTCATAACTTTCAGAGCCATCAAATGTTATTGCTTTACCAACCATGCCATTGTATCTTCCTTTTGTTAAAGCAACAGGCTTTTCCATAAATTTTGATATTATGTTATGAACAATATCAGAAAATAATGAATTAAAAGCATTTTTATTTCCAACTTCTTTCATATCATAAGAAAATTTTTCATTCTTATTTCCATTTATTGCTGGAAATAAAAATATAGCAACAATAGCAATAACAATAATTTTTTTCATTTTATCACTAAATGAATAAAAAAGAAAAAATAAATTTTTTCTTTTCACTGAGCCCTTTCTAAGAAAGGACTCTGGCTTTGAATTTCTTTATTGCTTTCCCTCTATGGGAATATTTGTTTTTCTCTTCTATGCTCATCTCTCCAAAAGTTTTTTCACTTCCATCTGGAATGAATATTGGGTCATATCCAAATCCTTTGCCTCTCGCAACATAAGAAATTTTTCCTTTACAAACTCCCTTAAATATATGAAGCGAGCTATCATAAAAAGCAACAACTGATTCAAATCTTGCTTTTCTATTTTCTATCCCTTTCATAAGTTTTAATATTCCTTCATTTCCAATTGTTTTAAATACATATGCAGAATAAACGCCAGGGAAATTTTTTAATGCATCTATAAAAATGCCTGAATCTTCAATAAAAAATTTTTTATTAACTTGCTTCTTTAAATATTCCACTCCAAATTCAGCAACATCCTCGAGTTTATCTGCTTGAATTTCGGGATATGGGATATGTTTCATTTCTATATCTTTTATAATTTTCTTTGCTTCAATATACTTATTTTTATTGCTTGTTATAAAATAAATCATGTTACCTGCCTCATGTATCTGCCTCTCCTTATTATTTCATTTATTTTTTTTCTAATTTCCTCACCTTCATCAAAATTTTTTTCATATTCTTCAAAAACCCATTTGAATAATTTTCTATTTTTATGCACTGCATTGAATGCTTCCATCAAAAGATGCATATCAACACCTCTATCCTCATTTTCTTCACTTTTCATACCAAGACCAAAATCTATAAAATATAATGTTTCATTTTCAATTATCATATTCGAAGTTGTTATATCGCCATGTATTATTCCATTTTTATGCATATTGGCTATACTTCTACCAATTTTTTTGCATATTTTTTTCTGATTTTTTTCATCCATTTTATCAATAAAATCTTTTATTCTATTGCCTTTTATATATTGCATTACTATCTCCTTCCTATCTAAATTTACGTCATAGATTATTGGCACACTCACGCCCGCGCTTCTCGCCGCCATCATGAGTAATGCCTCTCTTTTTGTTCTCTGCTCTCTAATAACATCGTCCAATTCTTTTATTCTATATTTTTTCTTTATCCTTCTTTTTATTATAACCTCTCTTCCAAGCCATTTTGAAAGATATATTTCAGCTTCAGCCCCTCTTTTTATCAATTTCTCCATTTTATCTCAACTTCATCTGTTCTGAAATTCTGCCTAACTCTTGTTTCATCTATCTTCATTCTATAACCAGATTTATACATTAACAAAGCAGTCCATGCAATCATCGCGCCATTATCAACTAGATATTCTCTTGGAGGCACATAAAACTTTGCTCCTCTCTCAATAGCCATTTTTTTTATCATAGCTTGCAATCTTTTGTTGGCTGCCACGCCGCCGCCGAGAAGGACTTCTTCCTTATCAGTATGAGCCATTGCTCTTTCAGTAATCTCTGCGAGCATACTAAAGCATGTTTCTTGTATTGAATGAGATACGTCTTCCTTACTCTCTTTCTTCATTAGATGGAGAGCTGCGGTCAATATGCCAGAAAAAGCAACATCCATCCCTTTTACAGAGTATGGCAAATGAATATATTTTTTTCCTTTCATCGCAAGTTTTTCTATCTTGGGACCAGCTGGAAAAGATATTCCAATTTCTCTACCAAATTTATCAAGGCAATTACCTATACCAATATCCAACGTTTCTCCAAAAATTCTATATCTTCCATCTAAAAATGCAATTACTTGTGTATTACCTCCTGAAGCATATAAAAGAACAGGATCTTTGCTTCCAGTCAATGCTCTTCCTATTTCTAAATGGGCTATGCAATGATTTACACCAATTATTGGCTTTCCATATTTCAAAGATATTGCTCTTGATGCAGTAGCAACAGTTCTCAAACATGGACCCAATCCAGGACCAATTGAAAAGCCTAAAACATCTATATCATCTATTTTAATTCCTGCAGATTTTATAGCCTTTTTTATTACTTTAGGAAGGAAAAATGCATAATGATTTGCTGCTTCTCTTGGATGTATTCCACCTACTAAAGGCTTATACATTCTAGAAACATTGGAAAGCACATTGCATTTTTTATCTTTATCCTCAACAATACCAATACCAATTGTGTGAGCAGTGCCTTCTATACCAAGAGAAATCATAACTTCATTATTAACTCAGCTATCTCCTCCCTCTTCTCTTTTTCTCTTGGAAGTGCTATAGACGCCTTCCACTTTTTAGTTCCATCTTCCAGATAATATCCCCTGGAGATAGAAACAAATTCGTTTTCTCCTTCTTCACTAATTGCCTTTTTCTTGGCAACTTCTATAAAATTATTTCTCCCAAACTTTATCTCTTTTCCTTCTATTATCTCATACTCTACCATTTTAATCAATCCAAGGGATATAAAAATACCATAATTTAAATCTTTTGGTTAAAACTAGAGATTGGCTATAAAAACATCTATGCTTTTGCTTGCCTCATTTCCAACCATATCATAAGCAATAACTTTTATTTCATGATCGCCAATTGCAAGCTCATTCCATGTCCAAGAATATGGAGCGCTGCCATCATTATATTTTAATTCATTGTCTATATAAAAATCAACATGTTTTATACCCGAAAGGCCATCAAATGCTGATGCCTTTATTGTTATATTCCCTATTATGAATACATGCTCATATGATATTATCTTCCTTCCAAAAAGATAAATTCCTTTTGATGGAGTTAATATATCAACTAAAGGGGCTTCGTTATCAACATTTATTTCCATTGTTTTCAACTTTTCTCCATTTCCTGCCTTATCAACTGAATAATATGCAAGTATGTGGCGCCCATTTCCTATTTTTATCTCATCATGATATGTATAAAATATTCCGTCAAGGAAATAATAGGTTGCATTTAAACCAGATAAAGAATCATAAGCATATAAAGTAACATTGACAGCTCCTCTATACCATCCATTAGTGGCATTTTTGTCTATATAATAGCTTGTAGAAGGTGGCATCGTGTCACAATTAATCTGAATGTGTTTTTCTTCTTCTATATTTCCTTCATTATCAATTGAATAGAACGTTATTACATGTCTTCCATCCCCAATATCTATAGCCTTGTTATAATTCTTCCAGCCACCCATATCAATTCTATATTTTGTTATATTTACTCCTGATACATTATCAAATGCTTCAAGTTTTATGCTTACATGGCTTATATACCAGCCAGCATTGCCGTTTGGCGAAGACGGAATTAAATAATATTTTGTATATGGTGGAGTTGTGTCTATAGTTATATTTTGGCATTTAATTACACTTTTTCCCATATTATCTCTTACTTCCAAGCATACGCTATATATTCCATCATATAAGTATTGATGCAAAACATTTTTTCCATATCCAATACTTCCATCACCAAATTGCCATGTGTAATTTGTTATGTAGCCATCAGCATCATAACTACTCGAGGCATTAAACGTTGCTATGTTTTTATTTATATTAAAAGTAAAGTTTGCTACAGGTGTTATATCTATTGTTATCTCTACTGATTTTGAATTACTTGCTCCATCATTATCTCTTACTGTTAACGTAACATTATAAGTTCCATTTTCGATATAGGAATGATTTACTACCATTCCATATCCAATACTTCCATCACCAAATTGCCATGTGTAATTTGTTATGTAGCCGTCAATATCATAACTACTCGAAGCATTAAAAATTACTGTCTCATTTGGAGATGGAATAGAAGGAATAAAGCTAAAGTCTGCAACTGGAGGTGTATTTGAAACTGTTATTTGTTTTGTTGTAGTGTTTGTTGCTCTATCATCATCTGTAACAGTAAGCGT
>CAZYCK010000078.1:0-5136 GCA_964646055.1 uncultured Thermoplasmatales archaeon
ATGTATCAGTTTTCTTTAGGATGAAACACTTTCTTTTTTGAAAAGAAAGGGTTCAAGGCTCTCAGCAAGGGTTCGTTCATCACAATCATAAATAAAATTTCCCATAAAAAGTTTTATTGTTAAGAGCCATTTCTTTTGAAAAAAACTCTTTTTAATGGCTTTGATAAATGTCGTCTTGCTACTGGCGGCACTTCATAATAGCCGGGTTTAATTTTTCTTTTTATAACTTCATATCTTGCTTTTTTCTCATCGGCTATTGTTCCACATTCCAGACAGCGATAACCTTTTCCCTTTCCCATTGACTTCATATGCTTTCCGCATACTGGACAAATAGGATTTTCGACTTTTCTATAAACTTTTACAAGCTTTATTACTTTAATTTTCTCAATATTTATTGTAAGAGGTTCTGCTCGCACACCCCCATAAACAATTACAACATCTCCTTTTTCAAGCTCTTTAATAATTTTTCTAAAGCCCTTGGTCGGCTCGTAGGCGGCGCAGTCTATGGTGCTTCCATCCGAAATCGAAAAAATGACATGCCCACCTTTTATTACATGTGGCTTTTCATTCACAATTCCTTTTACAATAACAGATTCATAAGGCTTTATGTCTTTAATTTTCTTTTTCTGTAAATGCTCATCTGTTGCTTGGTTTGTTTTAAATATTAACCATCTTTTTACTGGCGAAGATTTTACAATTTTCATGGCTTTTTTTAAATCATTGGCATCTTCTCCCCTTATTCCATATATAACAGGAAGAGCATGAGGCATTATTTGAATATGCTTGTTTTCATAATCATAATTGTCAAACGTTGTTGTGCATTCTTTATCCATTTTTATCACACTTTCTTCATCAACATATTTTTCATTTCCATAGGAAATCAATTCATAAGTTCTATCATAAGGCTTCCATGAAATTGCTGCAACACTTCCTATAATGCCCCTCCCATTTTTATAAGTTTTATGGATGCAATCTTTTTTTAACTCATTTAATGCTTCATCAATTGAAACAATTCCTTTTACAGCTTTTTTATATATTCTATAACTTGGCTTATTTCTGCATATTACAAATGCTGGATTTGTTTTTTCATCATTCATGTATGCGTTTTTTTCAATTATTTTTCTTACTACTTCAAAAAAATTTTTATCAAGGATATTTTTACCTTTTTCATAAGAAAATATTTTCTTTCCAATATATCCAATTTCTTTTTTTTCTCCATAGCCATGCCCAAGATGGATTGCAATAGCTCCATTGCCCCTCGTTTTCCAAGGAATATTTGGATTCAGCCTTACAAGACGAGGGTATCCAATAATATCATATTTTTTTATCGCCTCTTTTATAATTTCTGTTGCAACATAAGTTGTGCATCCTTCTGTTAATGAATCTGTATCATCTAAACCAACCCACATTAAATTTTTATATGATAAAGTAGTATATGAGTTTGATGAATAGGAAAGAGCTGCTCTGGCAGACAAGACTGCTCCTTGCAAAGGCTGGATTTTACTGTAGTGAGGTATGTAATATTAGGCCAAGCAGCTTCGATTTTGTTGCAAGAAGAGACGATACTCTTTTCATAATAAAAGTTTTGAATAACATTGATTCTATGAGCCAAGATGTCGCCACTGAATTAATATCAGTTGCAAAATATTTGAATGGCATTCCTTTAGTTGTGGGAAAAAGAACATGCTCTTCAATGCTCGAAGAAGACATTGTATATTTCCGCCACGGTGTTCCAATAATAACTTATGAAACTTTGGAAAACTACCTGCATGGTGTACCGCCAGTAGTGGGCGCCGCCCCAGGGGGCTATTATGTAAATATAGATGGAGAAAGGCTGAAAAAATTTAGGATGAATAAAGGTATTTCCTTAGGACAGATTGCCAGAATTGCAGGAGTTTCAAGGAGAACCATAAGGATGTATGAGGAAGGGGAGAGAGCAACAATAGAAGTTGCCGAGAAAATTGCTGAATATTTTGGAGAGGACTTTATAAAGCCAATAGAACTTGAAACAAGAATTGATCAAGAGATAATGAAGATAAGGAATATTGAGAATGAAATATTTAGAAGACTTCAAGAGATAGGTGCTTCTATATTTCCTACAAAAAGATGCCCGTTTCATGCAATAACTGAAATGCTGAATGAGAAGATGCTTGTTGGCATAAATGAAAAAAGAATAAATGAAAAGGCAAAACTCATAGCAAGTTTATCAAAAGTTGTTGAAAAACATTCTGTTTTATTTATGGATGTTCATAAAAAGAATATCGAAGGAATACCTGTTATAAATAGAAAAGAACTTAAAAAAATAGATAGCCCTGAAGAAATTATAGAACTTATAATAAAGAGGGAATGATGAAAGTTGAGTTGATATCGTATACCCCAGAAGCAGATATTATAGCGGCTGCTGCAGCAAAATTAACTCATTCAAATTCTGATATAAAAGAATTGATGAAGGAAGATGAAAAAAAGTTAAGAAGGTTGCTTAAGTATGTAATAAAAATGGGGCATACAAGCGTTATAGAACATGCTTATTTTACTTTTGCAATATCTGGTGTTTCTCGAGCATTAACCCATCAACTCGTTCGCCACCGTATTGCTTCATATTCACAGCAAAGCCAGAGATATGTAGAGCAAAAAATGGAATATGTTACTCCTCCAAGCATATTGAAAAATGAAAAATTAAAAACCAAATATGAAGAAATGATGAAAAAAATATGGGATTTTTATAATGAAATCAAAGAAGAAATTCCAATAGAAGACGCGAGATATGTCCTTCCTAATGCAACTTGTAGTAGAATAATAGTTTCAATGAATGCTCGTTCATTATTAAATTTTTTTGAACTACGATGCTGTCTGCATGCCCAATGGGAAATAAGAAAACTTGCATGGCGTATGTTACATTTAGTAAAAAAAGTTGCTCCTGCAATATTTGAAAATGCTGGTCCTCCATGCTTAACAAAACATATTTGCCCAATGAATAAGAAAGATTGCATATGGTATCCAAAATGAATAAAAAAATGCTTGTAAAAGAAGATGCAGAAACAAATCCAGATTTTGGAAAAAATCCACAAAAAAGGACAATAGAAGAACTTATAGAGAATGGTTTTGTTATAATAGACAAACCGTCTGGGCCAACGTCTCATCAGGTTGCAGCTTGGGTGAAAGAAATATTGCACATCAGCAAGGCGGGGCATGGCGGCACTTTAGACCCAAATGTTACAGGTGTTTTACCAATCGCTCTTCAAAATGCTGCAAAAGTTATAGGAATTATGCATAATGCTACGAAAGAATATGTCGGCGTTCTGCGGGTTCATTGCGATGTTGATGAAAAAAAATTAAGGGAAACAACAAAAAAGTTTATTGGAAAGATATGGCAGATTCCGCCAAAAGAGGCTGCAGTTAAAAGAGTTAAAAGAGAGAGAACAATATATTATCTTAATATTATAGAAATTGATGGGCGTGATATTCTTTTCAAAGTTGGATGCGAGGGTGGAACATATATAAGGGTTTTATGCAAGGATATTGGCAATGTGTTAGGATGTGGTGCCCACATGCAAGAATTGAGGAGAACAAAAAGCGGAATATTTAGAGAGGATGATGCAGTCATATTGCAAGATTTGTTAGATGCCTATATATTCTGGAAAGAAGGAAAGGAAAAATTTTTAAGGAAAATCATACATCCAGTTGAAGAAATGTTAGCTGATATGCCTGCAATAGTAATAAAAGATTCAGCTGTAGATGCAATATGCCATGGAGCAAATGTTGCACTGCCAGGTATAGCAAGATTGAGCACTGGAATAAAGAAAGGAAGTATGGTAGCAATAAAAACTTTAAAAGGAGAAGCTGTAGCAATTGGCAATGCATTAATGAGCACAAGAGAAATAATTGAAAAAGACAAAGGCATGGCAGTTGATGTAAACCGAGTTATAATGAAATCTGGCACTTATCCAAAAATGTGGAAATAACTGCTGAGGTAGCCCAGCCCGGAAAGGCGCAGGCCTGGAGAGCCTGTGGTGCATTGCACCTCGGGGGTTCAAACTGCAACTTGCTTGGCAAGTTTTGCTTCCAAGCAAGTTTGCTTGAAAATCCCCCCCTCAGCGCTAATTATCCTCCTCTCTCTAATAAAATGTTACAATAAAAAATTTAGAAAGGTATATAAATCCATCTTCTCTAAATTTTTGGAGGGGAAAACATGGATGTAAGGAAAAAAGTATTGTTAGTGGGTATAGCCATTGCTGTGTTATCAGCAGCAGTAGCAACACAATATGCGAGAGTAACAATAGGGTATGAATACAACATTGTTCATCCATCCAATGGGCTGATAAGATTTGTGGCATTGGATAATGCATCAGATGGACATAGATTGCTAAGAGTGAAAGATAATAGCACAACAGCAACAATGAATTTATCGTTTGGAAATATACCGCAGGGAATGAATAAAACATATAGTGCAGCTTTTGCAATTGTAAATGAAGAAGATTTTCAAATAAATATTACCGGAGTTACAGTAACTGGGAATGGCAGTCAATACATGAGAATATGGTTGCATTCAAATGCAACTACAGATGCAACTCAAGATGGAAACAAACTTTTGATATGGAATGGCACAGCAAGTCATGGTTACTGGATACTGGGTAATGGAAACAATAATTCAACAAATATGAATGGCAACTTAACATCAACACCATGGGATGCTAATGCTCATATTAGATATGCTGCTGGAACACCAATTGCAACAAAGGGCACCAAAGACTTTGTTTGGGTGCAGATTTCTATAGATGCAAATGGTGCAGGTAGAGATAGTTATCAGGGGACTATAGAATTTAACTTTAAAGCAGAATGATGGAGCAAGATTGCTTTGCTCTTCTCTCCCCTCTATTTATATGAGCATCAAAAAGAAAATATTGCTATTGATTGGAATTGCTTTGATACTTGCTATTATAGCAGCAATATTGATTTAGCAAGATATAATGAAAAAAAGGTTTGCATTGCTGGCAACACTTGCAATATTGCTATCAATAGCTGGAAGCATATATTCTGATGTTTTAAATGCAAATCAATTTGCTAAATCAAATATTGGTTATAGTTATTCAATTATAGGAAAATTATATTCATGGATTACAACAACAGAAAAAGATT
>CAZYCK010000079.1:0-5067 GCA_964646055.1 uncultured Thermoplasmatales archaeon
AATATGGAGATATAGATTATCCATCCATTGTAATAAAACAACTTCTCAAGAGCCCTTTTTCTTTTTTGAAAAGAAAAAGTGCTTCAGCCCAAAAAGAAAACTAACGCATTCTTTCCCCGAGGGCTTTCTTTTGAAGAAAGGGCTCACGCAACCCTTTTTTAAAGGGGTGCATAAATTTTTAAATATCTTTTATTTCTTTCATAAAATGGAATATATAACATGTCCCTATTGCGGTGAAGAAATAGAAGAAGATGAATTTCATTCTCATCTTATTTCAAAACATATGGATAGGGTTAGAAATGATGAAATTGAGATGGTTGAAGAATTAAGGCACCATCATTTTAGCCTATTGTTAGAATTCAAAAAAAATCAGCCAAATTTATATATAGAATTTATAAAGGAACTTTCTAAAAGTGATGATGAAAAAATAAAGATTTTTTGCATGAAAGAATTGTTATCCATGAATAAATTTAAAGATGGCTACAATTTATTCAATGATTTAATTAAAAAAAACAACAAAAAAGAAATATGGCTTGAATATATAATAATGCTCAACAAGAAAGGCAGATACATGGAAAGTATAGAAACATGCAAGAAAGCAATAAAAATTTTTGATGATAGCGATTTCATAAAAAGAATGAATAGAATAATAAAAAAAGCGGAGGAGAGAATATGATATTGGATGGAGAAAGTTTATCAATAGAGGACGTTGAAAAAGTTGCAAGAGGAAAAGAAAAAATTAAAATAGACAGCAATGCAATCAAAAGAGTTAGAAAATCAAGGGCTATAATAGAAAAAGTTGTAAAAGAAGGAAAACCAATATATGGCGTGAATACAGGTTTTGGTGAGCTTGCAAAAGTTAGAATAGAAGATAAAAAAATAAAGAAGCTGCAGGAAAATCTTGTGAAAAGCCATGCGTGCGGCGTCGGGGAGGCTTTGCCGAGAGATGTTGTTAGAGCCATGATGCTGTTGCGTCTCAATTCATTGCTGAAAGGATATTCTGGCATTAGAGAAAAGTTGGTGAATACAATTGCTTCTGCTTTGAATAAAGATTTTTATCCTTATGTTCCTTCTCAAGGTTCTGTTGGAGCAAGTGGAGACCTTGTTCCTTTAGCGCACATTTCTCTTTCTTTAATAGGAAAGGGGGAAGCTTTTTTAAATGGCAAGCTTTTGCCTTCTTCCCATGTTTTATCTGAAATTGGAATTGAACCTTTAAAACTTGATGTAAAAGAAGGGATAGCTCTTATAAATGGAACTCAATTTATGACATCAATAGCAATTCTTTCATATATCGACGCTGTCAATCTTTTAAAAAATGCTCAAGTGGCAGGAGTGCTAAGCTTAGAAGCATTAAAAGGAACAGATAGAGCTTTTAAAAAAGAAATAAGCATGGCAAGACCATATAAAGGGCAAATAATAGCTTCAAAAAATTTATGGAATTTGACGAGGAATAGCAAAATAATAAAAAAATTTGGAAAAGAAAGGGTTCAAGATGCTTACACCTTAAGATGCATGCCTCAAGTATTTGGAGCAATGATTGAATCAATGCATTTCATTAAAAATATACTAAATATAGAAATAAATTCAGCAACAGATAATCCTCTTGTTTTTGAAAATGACATAATTTCATGCGGTAATTTTCATGGTGAGCCAATTGCTATAGCTTTAGATTTATTGAATATAATATTGACAAAGCTTGCGAGTTTTTCTGAAAGAAGGATAGCCCGCTTAGTAGATGAAAAACTTTCGCATCTTCCAGCATTTTTAAGCTCTAAGCCTGGGCTGAATTCAGGGCTAATGATTTTGCAATATGTAGCTGCTTCATTAACGAGCGAGAACAAAAGCATGGCTTATCCTGGAAGTGTTGATTCAATACCGACATCGGCAAATCAGGAAGATTATCAATCAATGGGAAGTATATCAGCAAGAAAAAGCATGCAAATTTTAAAAAATTCTGAAAAGGTTATAGCAATAGAGTATATAACAGCAGCCCAAGCCTTAGATTTCATAAATGAAGAGCCATCGCCAGCCAGCCGCAAGGCTTATGATGTTATAAGAAAACATGTGAAATTTGTTAAGGAAGATAAGCCAATGTATAAAGATATAGAAAAAATTGCAGGCTTAGTCCATAATGGAAAAATTGTAAAAGAAGTTGAAAAGATTGTAAATTTGGAAGAATAAATTTTGCATTACCACTTGATTGGCTCAATTGAAGGATGCCAGTCAAAATTTAATTTGCTTATGTATTTTGGTATGCCAATCATCCATAAAATTTTGAATTTCAATCCGATATAATCGCTCCAATAATTGCCATCCCATTTGTTTTTATCATCATCTCTTGCATTGTAAGCATTGTTTATTATATTATTATTTATAATCTCATTCTCCTCTGATCTATTCCCAGCGTACAAGCCATAATGTTCATTGAAACATATATTGTTATTTTTCAAAATATTTCTACAAGATGCAACAATTTGAGGACCATGTTCATTATGCAATATTTCATTTTCTTTTATTAAACAACCATTTGTATGATAAAGGAATATGCTATACCAATTCTTATAAAATGAATTGTTTTTTATTTGGCTGCCATCGCATCTATCAAGCCATATTGTATACCATCTATTTGATGAAAAATTGTTATTGCTAATTGTTAATGAATTGCAATGCTCAGCCCATATACCATACCAGTTATTGTAAAATTTATTTTCATAAATCATGCAAGATGAGCCATACATAAAAATTGCATACTTGCATTCAAATTTATTTTTTTGAATTTCTCCTCCTGCTTTATTTAATACTAATCCATAATATGATTTAATTTTATTGTTTTTTATAACAGAATTGCTATTATTACATTTTATTGAATAATTTATTCCATTAATAAAAAAGCCCTCTATAGTAGAAGAAGAATATAAATCAAAATGTCCAATCAAAGTAGCGTTCTTTGATATAACAACAATTTCTTTATCAATGCTCACATTTTCGTGATATGTTCCATTTAAAACAATAATAATGTCGCCATCAGTAGCATTATTTATTGCATCTTGTATCTTGCTATAATTTCCTTGCCCAGAACCACCAACATATAATGTTTTTCCATCATTCAATGAAGCATAATTTTTATTTATTCTCATACTCGGATCGCCAAAAAGCTCGAGTTCTTCTGCAGCCTTTATATGAAAAGCTTCCTCAACTTTTCCATTCCAGTGAAATGAATTTAGATATGCCACTATAGCATTTTTCCATATATCTCCGAGATAAACAGCATTTTTATATTCCTGAAAAAGTCTCAAATGCAAATTTCCAAGATAAAATTTTGTAACATTTTTTCCATGTCCTGTCCAGCATAAGCCCGTCGAGCCTATGGAAGCAACTCCTCCATGCCTGCTGCCGACAAAAATCCAGTCAAAGCATTCCCTGTTCTCATCAAACTTTGAAAGTCTTGCCCCAGATGTCAAAACAATCGGATATTCCTTATTCCTCAAAAGCCTTATATTCCATCCATAGTAATATATCCATTTCTCGCCATTATATTCATGTGTAGCCCATAAATGCTGGGCGCCTGCGCCTTCCAGCACGGCTATGGCAACGCCGCCATTTATTTTGTTGCTTATTTCCATTGCATTCTTTGGAGGATAAAGTTTTATTGCATTGAAATCAGCCATTTCTTTAGCGATTGCATCTTCTAAATATTGCCCTTCTGGAATATCACCACAAGGATCATTTGGATATGAATCACCACCAGCCAATAGTAAATTTTTTGTTTGAGCCATAGATTCATAATCTATTATTTTTCTGATTGCATTTTTCAGCTCTACAACATTTCTACATGCGAGCCTTCCAACTGCAACCTCTGGCTTTAAATCAACGCTATCAGTATATTTCTTACCATTTATCTCATGTTCATACTCGCCATAATAACCATTGTTATTGCTATCCCATGAAGAAAATTTTTTATTAGCATCATATATGTCAGCATAATACAAATCACTTATGAATTTCCTTTCATATTCCCAAGTTGAGCTTCTATCATTTAAATATGAATAACGAACTGGAAGCAATTTTGATGAACCTACAAGCAGAACATATTTGATATGCCATTCATCATAAGCATTTTTAATAAAATACTTTATTTTTTCTGGATTATCTCTTCCACTACATTTAAAATATTTGCTATCATATATTTCTTTTAATGTTATAATTTTTGTTTTTATTCCATGGTTTTCTTTAAATTCAACAAATTTTTGTAGCTCATTAACAAATGTAGCTGGAGTTATTATAATCAAATCATAAGCGTTGCTATTTGGAACAGCCAATGGAAAAGAGAAGAGCATAATGAAAGCTATTATTATAGCCAACAATTTCATAATTCTAATGCAAATTAAAAAGAAATATTTTTTGGCTTTTTTATAATCAGCATAACTTCCCAGATTATTATTGCTACTATAATTAATACTATGCCAAGGAGCGTCGCATTAGCTGTCATTTCAATAAAATCACCACCTTCATTTAGATAGCCCATTATATGGTCAACAAATACCATTATTGAAGAGCCCCATAGTATTAAGCACAAAAAATTTAACATATATTTTTTATTGTCGACCACATACCAGATTGCAGTAACAATTGCAGCCGTCAATGATAATATGATGAGCCACATGATATCACGCTGTTGTCTTTTCTTGCAATTTTTTTTGGCATGCTATAAATTAAAACCATTATTGCCCAAGTAATTGTTACAACTATTGCCATTGCCAAGCCAGCTGTAGCCATTTCATGCAACATTGCTGCTGTATCGGCAGGATTTTTCATAGCTGTTAGGAAAGGAGGCCATGGAACTACTTCGCCATGCCATACATGTTCAATAGCAAGCAAAATGAAGCCACCCCATAGCATGCTGTTAAGCCATTTCAATTTCCATTTTTCAGCTTTTTTCTTACCTATAACCTTCTGAATTACGCTTGTCACCCAGTATATCAATGGAAGACAAATTATTAAAAAAATTTGATGACATAAGTGGGAAAATAACACATCTACAGCATGGCTATTTAAATGAAATAAGAG